>DAINNB010000089.1:0-6749 GCA_036736085.1 Chlamydiales bacterium | reverse complement strand
AAATTGAACCGTCAAAACAAAAATCTTGGGGGCCTTTCAACCGGAACCACTATATTCTGTGCGGCAGGTCCAGTCATGGAGATGACAACTTCTGTCGCCTTGCTCTATTTTTTTCCTGGAAATAGTTTATGTCGAAGGAAGCTGAACAATCATTTTTTGAAGAGCTGCCTTGTCAAAAAAGCCATTCTTGAGCTGCGAGCTGTTCTTGCCTTAAACTATTTCAACTTGCTACAGTAGTCTCCCTATGAATCTGTCCCAATCATAAGTTTCTGTCGGTTTTTTGGTTCTTTCGGACCGATTTTCGATTCAAAGGAATTGATGAAAAATATAAGCGGTGTGGAGTAAAGAGGTATATGCATAAGCGGGTTGACGGTAAGAATAAATTTCACTTTGTTTCCTTGGGCTGCGCCCGGAACTTGGTGGACAGTGAAGTGATGATTGGGATCTTGTTGAAAGCAGGATTTGAGATCACAGCGGACCGAGCAGAGGCTGATTATTTAGTTGTGAATACTTGCGGCTTTCTAGAGTCTTCGCGCCAAGAAGGGGTCGATACCATTGATGAACTTTTCCGGGAGAAAAAACCGGATGCCAAAGTGATCGTAGCCGGTTGCATGGTGCAAAAATACGGTAAAGATCTTCAAGTTCGTTTTCCTGAGATCCATTATCTTTTAGGTTCTGGAGATGTAGAAAAAATTTTAGACGCTGTGAAAACATCAGAGCAAGGCGCTTCTATAACAGACGCTCGCAGCTATCTAGAATGGGGGGAGATTCCAAGGATGCTTTCCACCCCTAAACATTACGCTTATTTAAAGATCGCAGAAGGCTGTCGTAAAAGATGCGCTTTTTGCATTATTCCTACAATCAAAGGTCCTCTTCGCAGTAAATCCGTAGAGCAGGTTGTCAAAGAGTTCAAAGCGCTTCTTTCACAAGGAGTATTTGAAGTGATTTTGATCGCGCAGGATTTGGGCGATTTTGGAAAAGATCGGAAAGAAAAAGGAGCTTTGGCTCATTTGCTAAGGGAAATGCTGGCGGTTGAAGGGCATTATTGGCTGCGGCTTCTCTATTTATACCCAGATGAGATCGATGATGAGCTCATTGCTTTGATGAAAAGCGATCCTCGCATTTGCCCTTATTTGGATATGCCTATGCAGCATATTAACGATGAGATGTTGAAAGCGATGCATCGCACAACATCGCGCGAGCAGATTACTGGTATTATTCAGAAATTGCGTCAAGAAGTGCCTGGCGTCGTTATTCGCACTAGTTTGATGGTGGGCTTTCCGGGAGAGACGGAAGAGCAGTTTGAAGAGATGCTCCAATTTATCCAAAAAGTACCTTTGGACAATGTAGGGATTTTTAAATTTTCGCTTGAAAAAGAAGCTTACGCTGCCAAATTGCCGAACCAAATCAGCGAAGAGATCAAGCAAGAAAGGTTTGATCGGCTTGCCAAGGCTCAGCTTAAGATGGTGCGCAAGCGCAATAAGCAGCTTGTCGGTCAAACAGTCGAGGCGATCATTGAAGGATTTCATCCTTCGTCCGAGCTTTTACTTCGAGCTCGCACTCGAGGCCAATGTCCAGAAATTGACGGACAGATCATCATTAATGATGCGCGTAATGTCAAATCATTTGGCAAAATCTATCAAATCGAAATCACAGACTTTGCCGATTATGATCTGATTGGCACAGCGCTAGCACCTGTAAAAAAAGCATGCAAATCAAAGCTCGCCTTAATTTAAAGCCGGACAAGGATCGGCCTATTCGTCAGCGGCACCATTGGATTTTTTCCGGCGCCGTGCAAGATCTCCCCTCTTATGAGGAAGGGGCTGCGGCTCAGGTCTATTCTCATAGTGGGGAAAAGCTCGGCATCGCGTTATTAAATAAAGGCGGATCGATTGTTGGGCAAATGATTGCTTTTGGCTCGGAATCATTAGAAGAAGCTTTTATCTCCCGGATCCGCGATGCTGCAGCCCTTCGCCGCCGTCTTTTCGATCCCGCCTACACCAACGCTTTTCGTTTGATCAATACGGAAGGAGATGGAATCCCCGGTCTTATTGTCGACGTTTATAATGGCGTTTTTGTCCTCCAAATTTCCACCCCCGGCATCGAGCAAAGAAAAGAACAAATCCTCTCTTATCTTATCAAAGAGTGCAGCCCTCGCGCAGTATTTGAAAAGTCGCCCTCTGCTCTTCGCCGCCGCGAGGGTCTTTCAGAACAAAAGCAGCATCTTTATGGGGATGCTTCTCCTGAAGTCGACGTATTGGAAAATAGTCTGGCGTTTTCCGTTCACGTACTAGAAGGACAAAAGACGGGCCTCTTTCTCGATCAGCGCGAAATGAGAGCTCAAATCCGCTCGCTTTCTTCTCAAAAGCGAGTTCTGAATTGTTTTTCTTACACAGGCGGTTTTTCCATCGCTGCGCTGGCCGGCGGAGCCTCGTTTGTCGACAGCGTCGATATTAGCGGCAAGTGCGGACCTGCTCTCGATCGCAATTTGGCCCTCAATCAATTCTCTCCGGAAAAACATCGGTTCATCGCCGGCGATGCGATCGATTTTATCATTGAGCAGCCTTTGAACTACGATTTAGTGATCTTAGACCCTCCCGCTTTTGCTAAAAAACGGCAGGACCTCCCTAAAGCGTCCCATGCCTACAGAAAATTAAACCGAAAAACATTGGAAAAAATCCCTTCCGGCTCGCTGCTTTTAACATGTTCTTGCTCATCTCAAATCGATGACAAGCTTTTCCAAACCATCCTCTTCAAAGCCTCTTTAGAAGCTAACCGTCCAGTTCGCATCCTCGGTCGCCACCGTCAAGCCGCCGATCATCCTATTTCTATGTATCACCCAGAAAGTGCGTATTTAAAGTCGCTACTCTTGGAAGTTTTGTAGTTTTTTATGGGGCGTTGCCCCAAACCCCTTTATACCGCGAAGAAAGTTGAAGAATCGGCTTATAGGCACCTTCAAAGAGCCAAAAATCGATTCTTCAAGTTTCTTCGGTATAAAGGGCTAGCGCCCTTTAAAATCCCCTTTTATCTCTCTTAAAAAAATGGGGATGCTTTCTTTAAGAGTGGTAAGGATCTACGAGATCTCCTGAAGTTTCCCAGCGGAGCACTGCATCGATAATATGTTCCGGGGCCATGTGATCTTTTCGAGCGGGATCTAACACGTGGGGGGCTTTATAGTGTGTATAATGATAGACAGCGATGAAACGATAGATGTTTTCAGTTCCGTATCCGGCATTTGTCAGTTTTTCCATTTCGCTAGAAGCAATCAAACCGATTGTTTCTTCGGCAGATAAAAGTCCTTTTGATTTTCTGTATTGGTTCACGATCTCTTCAAGAGATAGGTGGCTAGGATCGACGCCTGTTCGGTGCGCTAAATCCTGCATGCCGTGATAGACTAAAAATTCGTTTTTAGGGATCACTCTCTGCTGTTTTTCTTCTTTTTCGAATTCAGGACGGTGTTTATTTTTTTCAATCGTTTGAGAGGATTTCTTCTTATGCATGCTAGCCTTTTTCAATATAGCTTGTCGTAAGTTGGCGATATTGGCCTCGTAATGCTCTTTTTCTAAAGGAGTTTTGATCTGTTGGCGAATACTTAGACATGCTTTTAAGATGAGCTCATCGTATTCGTCGCTTCGGCGAAACCAACCTTTGTCCCAAAAAGGAGGTTTCCCTGTAATAGGATGAATGCCCCTGAGTTCTTGAATGCATCGCTTTTTCCGACAAAGGAAATACTGCAGCTCATAAGGATATTTCAAAGGCTTTTGATTGTGTGGATCTTGAGATGTGTAGCCCATTCGATCTCCTTTATTTGATTCGTATTATATACAATTTTCTTTAATAATAAAATTCGTTTGATTTAATTTTCTTTTGTTTCTAATTTCCAGTCATTTATTTTATTAAAATAAATTCCTCCATAAAAGCGTAGGATTCTAAAGGACGAAGTCCTTTAGTGGGGTTTGGGGCGAAGCTCCAATGCTTGCGTTCAAAGATTTTTTTTGTCATAACCGATAGAAACTCGATAACAGGTTGGCGGTATGGTATTTCAGAGCAAGTTGGTTCGGTTCCCCTTGATGATTTCGTTAATTGCCTCTTTGGGTGGATTTTTATTTGGGTATAATACGAGCGTGATTGCGGGGGCGATGCTATTTTTGGTGAATGATTTAGGGCTTACGATTTTTCAAGAAGAGTTGGTTGTGAGCACTTTATTGATAGGGGCCCTTTTGGGGGCGCTTTGCAGCGGATTTCTAGCGGATTCATTTGGAAGGAAAAAGACGTTGTTTGCGACAGCCCTGCTTTTTTTTATAGGGACTTTTTGTTTAACCACGGCGGTTAATTTCGATGAGCTGCTTTTAGGTCGGTTCTTATCTGGTTTTGGCATTGGGCTGGCCTCTGTGGCGGTCCCTTTGTATATTGCTGAGATGGCTCCTTGCGAAAAGAGAGGCGTTTACGTGTCATTGAACCAGCTGATGATTACAGTCGGCGTGCTAGTAGCTTATGTGGTTTGCTATTTATATGCAGAAAGACAAGAGTGGCGTGAAATGTTTGGCTTTGGATTCGTTCCACTTTTGATTCAATTTGTCGGTCTGTTTTTTATTCCAGAAACGCCTGCTTGGCTTATTAGCCATAAACATCCAAAGGAAGCTGAAATGGTGCTCCATCAGCTTCGCGACGCTCATTTAAGTGAAAATTTAGTCGAAGCGGAGAGAAAAGAAGATGCGCCGAAAGATCAAAGATGGGGCGCCTTATTCGAACCAAAGATTCGTAAAGCCTTTTTAATCGGCGTGGGAATGAGCGTGTTCCAGCAGATCACAGGGATTAATGCAGTGATTTATTATGCACCCCGAATTTTTCAACTGGCCGGATATCAAGAGGCGCAAATGGCGACTTTTGTCACAATGCTGCTTGGAGCGGTGAATGTCGGAATGACTCTTGTGGCTCTTTGGCTTATCGATAAACTGGGAAGGCGGCCGCTTTTGATTATTGGATTGATCGGAATGAGCATGTCTCTTGCTTTACTCGGTCTTTCTTTTTCTGGCTCAGAGCAAGCGGGAGTGGTTGCAGTCTTTGCGTTAATGTCTTATATTTCGTTCTTTGCGATCAGTCTAGGGCCTGTTGCATGGCTGATCATCTCGGAAATTTATCCTCTGGGGATTCGGGGAAGGGCGATGGGAGCTGCAACCTTTGCTAATTGGGCCTGCAATTATTTTGTATCGCTCACATTCTTGTCTTTAGTGACTTCGATAGGAGCTGGCTTGACTTTTTGGCTTTATATGTTGATCTCTCTTATTGGACTTTGGTTTGTTTGGAAGATGGTGCCTGAGACAAAAGGAAAAACATTTGAGGAAATTCAACACTTTTGGAAAAGATCATGAATTATAAAGAGTTAGAGACGCTTCTAGGTGCTGAGGCTGAATTTTTGTTGGCGTATAAGAGTCAAACAGTTGCTAAGGAGAGCCTTCACCTTCCTGGAGCGGACTGGGTGGACAGGATTTTTTCTCCTTCGGACCGCAATATCCGGGTGCTTAGAAGTTTGCAGACGCTCTTTCAGCATGGAAGGTTGGCGAAGAGCGGCTACCTTTCTTTGCTTCCTGTCGATCAGGGGATCGAACATACGGCGGGAGCGTCCTTTGGAGCGAACCCCGAATATTTTGATCCGGAAAACATTATTCGTCTTGCGGTCGAAGGGGGATGCAGTGGCGTTGCGACTACAATGGGCACGCTTGCTTCCGTTGCGAGAAAATACGCGCACAAGATCCCATTTATTTTAAAGCTGAACCATAGCGAGCTGCTTTCGTACCCAAATACGTATGATCAGACCTTTTACGCTTCTGTAAAGCAAGCTTACGACATGGGTTGCATTGCCGTAGGCGCAACAATCTATTTTGGTTCTGCAGAGAGCCGCCGGCAGATTGCAGAAGTGAGCCGTGCATTTGAAGAGGCTCATGATTTAGGGATGGCGACTATTTTATGGTGCTATTTACGCAACGCAGCCTTTAAAACGGCGTCGGCGGATTATCATGAAGCGGCTGATCTTACGGGCCAGGCCAATCATATTGGCTCTACGATCAAAGCAGACATTGTGAAACAAAAACTGCCTTTGAACAACGGGGGATTCACTGCGCTAAAATTCGGCAAAACGTCCGAGCAGATGTATAGTAAACTTTGTTCAGATCATCCGATCGATCTCGCTCGTTATCAAGTAGTCAATTCTTATATGGGTCGCATAGGGTTGATCAATTCAGGCGGTCCTTCAGGGAAAAATGATCTTTCAGAAGCTGTTAGAACAGCTGTGATCAACAAACGAGCTGGCGGTATGGGGCTGATTTCGGGACGCAAGGCGTTTCAAAAGCCGATGAAAGAGGGAATTTCCCTTCTGCACCATATTCAAGATGTCTATCTTTGCAAAGAAGTTACTGTAGCGTAAGAGAGGGGTTATGCATTTAGGTCCATTGCAAAAAGCGCGGCTTCACTATCGTCCTGTTGTTGCAACGCTCTTGAAAAATTTGTCTAAAGTGCGCCTTAAGCCCTTGTCTATGGAAAAAGAAGCCCACTCATCCGTAAAATACCTTTTCCCTAAAACTTCTCATCAAGTTTCTTGCCGTCTCATTCAAGAGGAAAGAGAAACGTGCTCAGCTTTGAAAGTAGGAGTTTTCTTTTCCGGTGGCCAGGCAGCTGGAGGTCATAATGTTATTGCCGGACTATTTGATGCATTAAAACAGATCAACTCTCATTCGGAGTTGATTGGTTTT
>DAINNB010000088.1:0-6855 GCA_036736085.1 Chlamydiales bacterium | reverse complement strand
TTGCAACAATCGATTTTTGGCGCTTTGAACCCTCCTAGCGACCAAATTTTGGATCACGTTGGGTATAACGAAGTATAGAGAAAAAAACGATTCCTTTCGACGTAAACTTTTTTCTATTTTCTTCCAGAGTTCGGTCTTTCTATCTGATAATAAATGTTAGATCCCTCCGGATGAATTTCTAGCGAACGGTTCCACCAACAATCTTCCGTTACGCCGTCGATCTGGCCGGATTGGGACTCAAACGCTTTAAGGATAAAAGCATTAGGAGTGATTTGCATGGACGTTGTCCAGAAAGATAAAGCTTCTGGTTTATGCGCGGCAACGCGGTTAAAAAGTTTGCCAAAAAGCTGTAAATGATCGAGGTTGATTTTCCCCTCTTCAGTAAATGGGGAGGAGTTTCTTCTGAGAAATTCTAAATCTTTTCGTATGAGGCAAGATGCTTCCAAGACTCCTTTGTTTTCATCCTGAAGTTTTCTAATTTCTGTTGCGTTTTTTTGTTGAAAGCATAGAGCGCTGCGGTCTTCAAATAAATCGAAAAAAAATTCTACTTTAGAAAAGAGGGGTTTAAGCCGAATGACGGAAGCTTGTAGGATTGTTCCATGCACAGCAAAAGCTGCCTCAAATGCAGAATATTTGAGGAATTCAAGTTGTAAAGAGCATAGGATTTTGATGATATGTTTGATTTCAGATTCCGAGCCGCAAGCCAAAATTTGTCCCACAAGAAATTGAGTAATCTTGTTAAAATTTTCTGCCTGGCTCAGCATCATTTTGGTTTTACTATGAACCGCCAAATCTTTTGTACCAATCGATTGGCTGGTTTTTAAAATATGAAAGATTATACCGTCTCTTAAATCTTTAACGATCGTTTCTTTATTCCACATATCATGAGGTTTTTCAGGAATCAGTTGAGTAAGTTTGGTTAGATCGAATACAGGGTTGCCCAGATCATGTGGGGCAATTTCTTTATCAAGAAAGCCTGAATATTTTAATTTTGCAAGAAAGTCGGGTTCTATGATTTCTTGCTGTTCATTCCGTCTTGTTAGTTCGCCTATAAATTTTTGCCAAGAGAATAGAAAGCTGGGGAGCCTTAAAAGATCTCGATTTGCAGGAGCTTCTCTCCAGCATAAGATAAAATGCAACAGTTGACGCAGTGCATCGGCTTCAATGTTTAGTTCTTTAGTTAGATCAACGATCCGCGATAGAGTGAACAAGTAGATTTCTCCTTCGGGATCCCATTCTCTTGTCCCAGCGGCAAGATGGTGGGCGTTTTCGATCTTGGACAGATCGGATTGAATCCAAAAAAGAAGGAGCTGTAATTCCTTTAATGAGATAAGAGCGCTGTGAATTTGAATTTTTGCTCCCAAAATGAGCTTTTCTGTTTCGGGGCTTTTGTATTTGGTTAGATCTAACTCCAGGAATTCTTTAGCAATTTTTTTGATTTTTGATTCATTGACCAATGCTTCTCCCTCGTTAGATGTGAGGATTCTTATGGCTAACTGCAAAAGCAATTCTTGCTCCGGCAAATCGAGATCTATGTACTTTCCTTTAAGCAAGAAAAGATGTAAGGAAGTGAGGAAAATTTTTTGAATTGATAAGGAATCTTTTTCGTATTTGGACCTGATCTCTTGCAAAGCTGCTTGATCTCGAGGATCTGGAATGGATTCGGCTAACAAATGTAAGCCTCGTTGAGCTAATTCTTCTGATAATTCCTCTTTTTTTAACGATTTGGATGGAATATTTAGCAAGACTCCTGTCCATCGCATCAGTTGTTCGATTTCTGGATTGGAAGATTCTAAGAGATCGATGTCTAAGAGTTTTCTGGCAACCTCTTTTATTTCTGAAAGTTTTAGTAGATCTTCTCCTTTATCGGCGAGAAAAATGTTTAAACATTTTCGAACTAGCGATTCTTGTTGCAAAGGATTGATACGTAAATGATGTTTTTTATTTAGAAAAAAATGGTTTGTTAAAAGCAAAAAGTTTTTTTCTTCCTCAAAGGGGGTGTTTTGGTTCGAAGTCTGAATTTTTTTTAAATAATCTTTGTCTATAGAGTCATGGATTAAAAGAGATAAATAACTTAGACCTTCCTTGGCAAGTTCTTTGGAAGAATTTTGTTTTTTTTCATACAAGACAGCTGTTGCTTCAGCTTTATAGATGAGTTCTTGGAATTTTGGGCTTTTTAAATTTTGTGTAGCTGCGAAAAGAATTCGATCGATGTCCATTTTGATTTCTCTAGAATCTATCAGTTGCTTGGCGCTTGGATGTCCGATCACTCTGAGCCCTACTTCAATTAAGCGCCGTGACCGAACTAGAGATAGAGGGCTTGCAGAATCAGTTAATCGGGCGATAGCTAAAAGAAATGGTTTTAATAGGCCTTCTTTTTTTAACCCTGCCGCAAGAATGTAGCTATTTGAAGAGACAAAGGCGTATTGGTTATAAGAAATTTGTGCGATAATTTGCGCAAGCAGCATGGGGAAATCGGATCCTAGGTAATCTCCAATTTGCTTGGCAATGGCATCGATGTTGATAGGATTAATTCTTGGAGAATAGTTAAAGGGTGCTTCAAGAGAAAGCCTTTCTCCTTCAGTCATTAGATGTGAGTAGCGGCCCTCAAGCAAGGGTTTCATTTTAAAAAATGATCCCCTTCTCTCGATAGAATCTTTTTTGCTAGTTCCTTCTTTTTCTTCTCCGGCAGAGCTTTTTTTTATTCGCTCTGGTTTTTTGGGGGAATCTTTTTTCTTAAGTGGAGGAAAACAGTTTGTTGGATCTGAATAGGTTGAGGAGATCGAGCTCATAAATCACCTTTTTTGATGAGTAAAAGTAGATCTCTAACATCCTTTTAAAAAAATATTTAGTCAATAAAAAATTAAGAAATTGTTAAGAGAAGCGAAAAAATATGGCGATTTCTATGAGGTTCTCCAGTAGGTTGCTCTAGGGCCTAGCTCGTATTCGATTTATAAAAGACGGTTATATTTAGAGACTCGGTCAGAACGGGAAAGCGAGCATGTTTTTAGTTGTCAGGCTAGATAGGCGACGCTGAGATCGGCTATGGTGGCGTCTTCTGTTTCTCCGGAGCGATGGGAAAAGATTGTGTTGAAGCGATGTTTTTTTGCCAAAGCAATGGCTGCGGCTGTTTCCGTGAGAGTGCCGATTTGATTGACTTTAAGCAAAATATCGTTAGCCGCTTTGGCATCGATCCCTTTTTGCAGAAAGTGTGCATTGGTCACGAAGAGTTCATCGCCGACGAGTTTGATAGGAAGCGTTTTTTTGAGATGTCTCCACCCTGCCCAATCACTTTGATCTAACCCATCTTCAATTGAGTCGATAGGATAGCGGCTTGCGAGGGTTTGTAGATAGGCTACTTGTTCAGCGCTTGTTCGTTGGACAAAAGGCAAATGGGCCGTTTGTTTTTTCTTTTCAATGTAAAGCCCTTTTACATAGAACTCTGAAGCAGCTGCATCGAGGGCAATTGTGATGTCAACTCCTGGACGGTAGCCAGCCTTTTCGATGGATTGCATGATCAGATCGAGGGCCTCTTCATTTGAGGCGATCTGAGGAGCAAATCCCCCTTCATCGCCGACGGAGGTAGAGAGCTTTTTTTCTTTGAGGAGAGATTTGAGAGAGTGGAATACTTCCGCTCCCCAGCGAACACCTTCTCGAAAAGAGGGGGCTCCGATAGGGCGGATCATAAACTCTTGAAAGTCGAGGCCGTTATCTGCGTGAGCGCCTCCATTCAAGATATTCATCATAGGGCAAGGGAGAAGGGTAGCTTTTTCTCCACCGAGATAGCGGTAGAGAGGTTCTTTTTTTTCATTGGCTGCGGCGTGCGCGGCGGCGAGCGAAACGGAAAGAAGGGCATTGGCCCCGAGCTTTGATTTGTTCGGTGTGCCGTCGAGCTGGATCATCGCTTCGTCAAGGGCGCGCTGATCAAAGACAGAAGTCCCGATGAGAAGATCTCTTAAAGGTCCATTGACATGCGAGACGGCTTTTGACACTCCTTTGCCTTGGTAGCGCTTAGGATCTTTGTCTCTTAGTTCTACCGCTTCATGCTCGCCTGTTGAAGCGCCTGAAGGGACTGCAGCCTTGCCAACGGCGCCGCTGGCCGTGAGGACGAAGCATTCGAGGGTTGGGTTTACTCTGGAATCGAGGATTTATAGAGAGTGGATGTGGGTAATTTTTGTCATAACTTGTCTCTCGTCCAATTATCGATGTCTCCCAAAGCCTCTGCAAGTAAAGTGCGGTAGGATTCATAGCGCAAGGGAGAAATTTTTCCTTCTTCAAGTGCTTTTTGCACGGTGCATTTGGGCTCTTGGATATGCATGCAGTCGGGGAATTTGCATTGAGAAGAAAATTGCTGAATGTCGACAAAATGGCTTGTCACATCATCTTTGTCGAGTCCCCAAATGCCAAAGCCGCGGATGCCTGGCGTATCGATGCAATAGCCTCCTCCTGGCAAAGAGAGAAGTTCCGCGCTCGAAGTTGTGTGGGAGCCTTTGGCTGTTTTTAGCGCTAGATCGCCGGTTTTTAAGGAGAGCCCAAAAGCGGCATTGATCAAAGAGGATTTGCCGACCCCGGATTGGCCTGAAAAGACGGAAGATTTATCTTTCATCAAAGAGCGCAAGGCTTCTACGCCAAGACCTGTCGTTGTGCTGACGGATAAGATGGGAATGCCCAATGGCTCATAAGCGGAAAGAAATTCTTGAAAGAGCTCGAGCTCTTCGTCCGAAGCTTCCGAAAGCAGGTCCATTTTATTGATAATAAGAATCGGGTGCATGTTTCCTTTTCGCGCGGCAATGATGTATCGGTCGATGAGCGCCGGTTTTAAAGGTGGATTGATGACCGACGTTGTGATCAATACTTGGTCGATGTTGACGGCGATGAGCTGTTCTTTCCTTCCTGTGATATCTTGGCGGGACAAATAAGAGGTCCTTTCTTCGACATGTGCAATAGCAGATTCCTTAAAGCGGACAAAATCTCCCACAGCGATGAGATTTTTTGCCTGCATTTTTTCTTTTTTCAAAAGACCTTTTAAAGAGCAAAGACAGCGGCATCCTTCATGATTTTCAACCATTGCCCCTTCTCCTGAGATTGCCACAACCCGGCCTCTTGGCAACGCGGGGTCTAGCTGGGAGGATTCCTTTTTGATATCGGTCTTTTTAAATTTTGAGCGGTCTGTTTCTTGCGCGTGCCGCCTTTCTTTTCGAGATTGTTTTCGGTCCCGCGCATGAAAAGCTTCTTCGTCATCAAATCGGTCATTTGTCATAAGGTTTTTCTCAAGGCAAAAAGCAAAATGGCTCCAGAAGAGGCAACGTTGAGCGATTCAACGTGGGCTTCCATGGGTATTGTGATAGGGATCGAGGGCCAATCTCCAGCCCCATGCGCTTCGCTGCTCAAAATCAGAGCGGCGGGAACTTTTGGCGAAATGGAAGCGATTGATTTTCCGCGTAAATCAGCGGTGTAGAGGGTCGCTTTTTTTGCGCTAGCCCAAGCGCAGATCTCTTCTTTGTTTTTCCAAGCAAAGGGAAGCCAAAATGTAGCGCCTCTCGCAGCTCTGAGAGCTTTGTCATTGAATGGATCGACGGTGCCGGGCGTTAGCCAAATGCCTTCCCATCCCAAAGCGAGCGCTGTTCGGAAAAGGGTTCCTATATTTCCTGGATCGCTGAGCTGATCGAGGATAAGGATCCTTTCTTTGTCTTTAAGTTCCGCATTTTCCGGCATGGCGATCGATGCTGCAAAGCCATCGGGTTCGACAAGTCCCGTGACTTTTTTTAAGATCTCGGCAGTGACAAGGTATTTTTCTTGCGCCTCAATGTCAGGACTGTCTTCGAGCGTCATTAAAATAGAGAGTTTTTTTGTTTGAGCGAGCTCCCTTATAAGCTTTTCGCCTGCGAGCAAAACCTCTTTTGTTTTTTCTCGAGCGCTCCGTTCTTTGCGCAATTCAACAAAATGCTTGACAATTGGGTGTTGTAAGCTGGTAATGGTTTTAGATAACATAAACACTAGTATGGCTGAACGCTTCATTCTAAAAAAGTCTGTTCGCAAAGGCTCTCTTGTCCGTCGTATCTTATGGGGCATGACGCTCTTTGTCGTCCTTCCTTTGGTGATTCACACAGTTTTTCTTTATTTGAGTGAGTATCAAGGAGATATCGATACAGTCAAAATTTTTCTAAACATTGTAAAGCGCGATAAAGTTGATTTCTTTCAACAGGTCGTTTCTGAAAAAAGGGGCCTTTTAAGCGAGTCTCCTGTTCAAGATTTAACCCGATTCGGAGCGGAAAAAATTGCTCCCGAGCCTTTAACGGCGCCAGGATCTCTTTTTACGCGGGCGGACCCACAGGCCCACTCGCTTTGGATTGGGAAAAATCTTTCCTCTGAAGAAGCGATAGGCATCCCTATTGATTTTGATGAATGGTTAAAAAAATGGGCGTATTTAGAAAAATACGAATATCCTCTATTCATGACGATACGGGACCGAAAAGGAGAGTTGATCGCTGGACAGCCTTTTAATTCTGATGAAAAGCGGATCATAGTCCAAGAAGAGATCGGGGATACGGGGCTCACATTAAAACTTTCGGTCCCTGAAAGCGCAATCCAGCATCAGGAATTGAGGTATCATGCGTTCAGCGTCTTATCTTTGCTAGTTTATGATGGAAAGATAGGCGGGGGCGGACTAACTCTTTTTGCAAGGCGGATTGCCAAGCCGTTTAAAGCTCTTTGCCACGTTATGGAGTGAGTATCCGAAGGAGCTTTCCACGTGTTCTATTATAATGATTATTAGTTGTATGAGATCAACACTCTTGGTAAGCAGTTTAATCAGACTCTCGATGAGCTATTAAATCGGACAGACGAGGTGGAATA
>DAINNB010000087.1:0-6968 GCA_036736085.1 Chlamydiales bacterium | reverse complement strand
TTCGACTTTTGCTCCTGCGATTTCGCAATCTTTAAAGCTACTTTTCTCAAAATTTTCTTCAAATTATTTTCTAACGTTCGAACGCCGGCTTCTCTCGCATATCCATTGATCATCTGCGCGATCGCCCCTTTTGTAAAGACCACATCGCTTGCCTTAAGGCCCATCATCTTGCGGTTGCGGGGGATCTAATATTTATGCGCGATCTCGATCTTTTCCGCCTGAATATAGCCAGAGAGGCGAAGCATCTCCATCCTGTCTTTCAAAGGTTCGGGGATCGTGTCGAGAACGTTGGCCGTCACAATAAAAAGGACGTTGGACAAATCGCACGGCACATCGAGATAATGATCTAAAAAATCCCGATTTTGCTCAGGATCGAGCACTTCGAGCAAAGCAGACGCAGGATCGCCATGATAGCTCGCTCCCATTTTATCCACTTCATCCAACATGATGACCGGGTTCATCGTCTCGGTATATTTAAACGCCTGGATCATCTTGCCTGGCATCGCGCCAATGTACGTTCTTCTGTGACCTTTAATTTCGGCCTCATCCCGCATGCCGCCGACAGAAAAGCGGTAAAATTTGCGGTTCAAAGCGCGAGCTACGCTTTTACCAATACTCGTCTTCCCCACTCCTGGAGGGCCTACCAAGCAAATAATACTTCCCTTGACGCCGCCGGTCAGTTTACCCACTCCAATAAACTCTAAAATCCGCTCTTTAATATCTTTGAGGCCGTAATGATCTTGTTCTAAAATTTTTTCCGCTTTGTCTAAATCGTGCGTCTCTTTGCTGTAGATGCCCCAAGGCACAGAGGTAAGCCAATCTAAATAATTTCTGCAGACGCCATATTCAGCCGATTGCATTTCCAAGGTACTTAGCTTGTCCATCTCTTCTCGGATAACTTTCATTACCTCGTCTGGAACGACCCTCTTTTTAAGACGCTCTTCAAACTTTTCAGCGTCCATTGTTTTATCGTCTTTCTCTACGCCGAGCTCTTTTTTAATCGCTTTTAACTGCTCGCGGAGGAAAAATTCTCGCTGCGTTTTAGAAATAGTCGCCTCGATCCGCTGGTTGATCGAACTTTGCAGCTTGCTGATATCGAGCTCTTTTTTCAGTAGAAGCAAGGCTTTATCGATCCGCTTTTCAATATCAAACGTCTGAAGCACTTCCTGCAGCTCGTCGCGGCTCGCTGTCGTCAAAGCGACTGCAAAATCGGCCAAACGTCCAGGTTCCGTAAAATCAGAATGGCCTAAAAAAATCTGCAGCTCTTCTTTGAACAAGGGATTGAGTTTTAAAAGCTCTTTAATTGTCGTAATAATACTGATCGAATAGGCTTTAAGCTCTCTTGAAAGTTTATCGAGCGGCGTATCGTCGTGATATTTCACTTGGGCGCAAAGGTATTTATTCCTGACGGTTTTTTCGATCGTCACCCGTTTTTCCATATTAAGGACCACTTGGGCGCCGCCGCCTTCCATCGGAATGATGCGCAAGATACGCGCAACAACCCCGACTTTATGCACATCGTTCATCCCGATCTTATAGATGTTGACATCCTCTTTTTCCGTTAGAAATAAACCGAGGCATTTATGATCTGTTTTAGCAACAATTTTTAATACCTCATAAAAACAGCCAGGCTCGATCACAACGGGAGCTGCCATACCAGGAAAAAAAGGCCTTCGGTTCAAAGGCAGCACATACAACTGATTGGGGTAAGATAAAGAAGGGGATGTGCGGGAATTTTTAAGTTCGGATTCTTTTTCTAACGCATTGGCAATTTTCTCTTGCGAATCTTCCGGTTCATTAACTAAGTCCAAAGGCACCTCTAAATATCAAATATATAAAAAATAACACACTGTAGCATTCTCACTAAAAACGTGCAATCCATCGATGAATGTTATATAGTACTACTCTATGAAAGCTCTTATTTTAGAAACAAGCACTCAAAAAAGTTTTTTACTGCTCGCTAAAGAAGGCATCCCCGTTAAAAGTAAACTTTTGCCGGGAGGACCAGAACTCTCTAGAACATTGGCAAAAGAAGCCAGCATGCTGCTCGAAAACGAACCCGTCGACTTTCTTCTCGTTGGCCAGGGTCCTGGTTCGTATACAGGGATCCGAGTAGGCGCTGCTTTGGCCAAAGGACTCTCTTTCGGCTGGAACATCCCTCTCTATGGATTCTGCAGCCTAAAAGCTTTCGCGCCTAATGAGGACGGCCCCTTTACCGTGTTGGTTGATGCAAAAATGGGCGGCGTCTACGCATTGTCGGGAAAACGCAGAGGAGATCAAATTGATACCGACCTCCCCAGGCTCATCAGGCTACACGAACTCGAACCTCTTTTACAAAATAACCAGACAATCGTTTCTCCTACTCCCACCGAGCTTATGAAAAGGCTTCCCCACCTCACCCCGAAAGAAGCCTCCCCTTCATTTTCTTCCCTTGCCGCCTGGGCTTTTCTCCCAGAATTTCAAACTCCTCTTGAACTTACTTATTTATCTCCTTTCATATAAAAAAAAGCGGCGGCTCTTGAATTTAAGCGGACAATCCCCTAAGATAGACAGCAGTATTTTAAACCAACCCATTTAGGTAATTGCAAATGCCCAGCGTAAAAGTTAGAATCGGCGAGCCTATTGATAAAGCTCTTCGCGCCCTCAAGAAAAAACTTGATAAAGAAGGAATCATGAAGTCGGCGAAGGCTCATCGTTTCTATGACAAACCTTCCGTAAAAAGCCGCGCCAAGTCAAAAGCCGCAACAAAACGGACGAAGACAGCCCTCAGACGCGGATATTAATTCCTATTCTCTTTCTTTCGAGCTCGCGCCCTTTGGCTGCGAGCTTGAGCTAGGCTCGTCTTTAAATACTCATCAGCTACTTAGCAATCTAGCTTCAAATCTGCTAATTTAGCTTGTTAAATTACCCCTATTTTGATAAGATGAGCTTGAGCACATTCTAACGAGTTATTATTTTTATGAAAGATTATTATGCAACTTTAGGCATTGGACGCGATGCAACGCCTGAAGATATTAAAAAAGCTTATCGCAAAAAGGCGCTAGAGTGCCATCCGGACCGCAATGCGGACAATCCTAATGCAGAAGCTACCTTTAAACTAGTTTCAGAAGCCTACGAAGTCCTTAGCGATGAAAACAAACGGCGCATTTACGATCAATATGGGGAAGACGGGTTGCGTCAGGGAGCTGGCGGAGGAGGATTTTCCGGCGGATTTTCTTCTATGGAAGAAGCGATGCGCACATTCATGGGAGCCTTTGGAGGCGGCCAGGGCGGCGGATCGATTTTTGACACTTTTTTCGGAGGAGGAGGCGGAGATCCCCATGGCCAGCATCAAGGTGCCAGCAAGAGGACATCTGTTAAGGTCTCTTTTGAAGAAGCTGCCAAAGGAACAGAAAAAGAACTCTCCATTGTCAATCAAGTCAACTGCAAAGAGTGCCAAGGGTCTGGAGCAAAATCAAAAAATGGCGTAAAAGCGTGTCCAACCTGTCAAGGCCGCGGCCAAATCTTTCAAAACCGTGGCTTTTTCAGCATGACGAGCCCATGTCCTAACTGCGGCGGGGCGGGCCAAGTGATCACAGATCCTTGCCGTGGCTGCCAAGGAGCTGGACGCGTCAAAGATAAACAGCGGATCACCATCCGCATTCCGGCAGGCGTTGATACAGGCATGCGGCTCAAGATGAATGGATATGGCGACGCAGGGCCTCCAGGCGGAGTACCAGGCGATCTTTACGTCGATATCGAAGTGGAGCCCCACAGCACCTTTAAGAGAGAAAGAGACGACGTATACGTGGAACTTCCCCTTACGTTCCCCGAAGCTGCCCTCGGCTGCAAGAAAGAAGTCCCCACTCCTCTCGGCGATATTTGCCGTGTTACCGTTTCCGAAGGAACGCAGACGGGAAAGCTGCTGCGCGTCAGCGGCAGAGGTTTTCCAAATGTACACGGCAGAGGCCAAGGCGATCTCATCGTCCGTATCCTTGTCGAGACGCCGGTTAAGCTCTCTGATAAACAAAAAGAGCTGCTCCGCGCTTTCGAAGAGCTAGAGTCTCCTCAAAACCAGCCTAGTAAAAAATCGTTTCTCGACAAAATTAAAGACTGCTTTACAGGATGATTGCGCAAACGGGGCCCTTGCCCCGCTTCCAGATGCAAAACTGCAGCGAATGCTCCATTTTTTGGTTCCCTGATCGGCATCATGCTGAATTAGCGATCGACGGCAGACTTTATAATCTTGCAGCCTGTTGCGTTGAGACAGACCAAACAATCGAAGGGCAAAAGGAATGAGCGCTGGCAGGAGGAGCTGACTATTACCATTTCCGTCTCAAACTTTCATTTGAAGAAAAACAAAAAATCATTGAACGATTAGGCTGCCAATTTATCAGGCCCCACACCTGCAGCGGCAATATTGCCTATGTTCTTTCTTCTGACGCTAAGATGACGTTCCCTTGGGTTGTGACCTGGCTGCCTTCAACTTTTGCGGAACATCTCTACATTAAGTATCTCGAACCTGGGTCTAGAGTTGTAGACGTGACTTACGTAGGAACAAACCCCGACGCAAATATCTTAAAAGCCTTTACCATCGGACGGTGGGCGGAGAGCTATTTTTGTCTGATCAAACTCTCAGCCTCCTTTATCGGGCTCGCCTGCGGATTCAATATAACCCAGATCATTTTGTTACAATTTTTCTCAAGTTTTCTAAAAAAGTTCAAATAATGAACATTGTAGAAAAATTTAACGCTAGATAGGATGCGGCTGAAGGACATCAACTCCTAGGCCGCCTTGCTCCAACAGCCCCAATTATCGCCTCGAGAACTTGCGCAATGCTTGGAGACAAAAGAGCCTCTTTTTCTCCTCGATGTTAGAAACCCCGATGAATTAGCCAGATGGCGGATTGAAAGAAAAGGAGGGCTTCCTTCTTTAAACATCGCCTATTTCGAGATGCTTGAAAAAGGGGGAAAAGAAGATTTTCAAGATTCCATTCAAGAATACATCAAAAAAGAGTTAGCCCAAAAGCTTCCCAAAGATCAAAAGATCCTCGTGGTTTGCGCAAAAGGGGGAACGTCCGATCTTGTAGCAAGGATCCTTGGAGCCTCCGGCTATAAAGCATTTAACCTAGAAGGCGGGATGAAAGCCTGGGGAGATTTTTATGATCAAAAATCTCTAGTCGCTTCGCCGGACCTTTCGATCATTCAATGCATCCGCCCTTCTCGAGGGTGTCTAAGCTATGTTATTGCCTCTGGAAAAGAAGCCATCGTCATCGATCCTCTTCGGATCGCCTCTTTTTATACGAACCTTTTCCATCAGCTCCAAGTAAAACCTGTCTTGGTGTTAGATACGCATGCGCATGCAGATCATATCAGCGGCGCGCACGCGCTCAGCGAACAATACAAAATCCCTTATCATCTCCATCCTTATGATGGAATTCATCCTTTAGACATGCTTCCTGCCGTCTTTTCCTACGAACCCTCCTGGGAAGGCAAAACCTACAAAGTCGGAAAAGCGGAATTAAAAACGCTCCATATCCCAGGCCATACGCTAGGCAATTTAGCTTTTTTGTTAAACGGCAAATACTTATTTTCGGGAGACAGCATTTTTCTTCAATCGATCGCAAGGCCGGATCTTGGAGGAAGAGCAAAAGAGTGGACGCCGCTACATTACCAATCGCTAAAAAAATTACTCGCTCTGCCCGACGAAACGGTCGTTCTTCCTGCTCATTTCAGCAGCGTAGAAGAATCAAACCAGCAGTTCATGTACGCAGGCCCTCTAGGACAACTGAAAAAAAACAATGAAGGGCTGATCATGGCAGGGAAATCATTGGAAGAGTTTAGCTCCTATATTCTCAATCATCTACCAGAGTTCCCTCCGGAATATATCGAGATCAAACGGGTCAATATCGGTCTTACGCTCCCTGATGAAGAAAAAGCGTCGGAGCTTGAACTAGGCAAAAATATTTGCGCCGTAGGGACATCAAAAAAGGAGTGAACACTATGGAAGAAAAAATATTGGATGCATCAGGACTTGCCTGTCCTATGCCACTTGTCAAAGCCCGCCAAGAACTCAACCATTTACAAGCCGGACAAACGCTTAAAGTCATTTGTACGGACCGAGGATCGATCAAAGATTTTCAAGGCTGGGCCAAATCGGCAAACAACTTGGAGCTGGTCAAACAAGAGACCCTCAACCAAAATGGCAAAGAAGTGTTCGTTCATATCATCAAAAAAACTCAATAACTAAGGCGAAAAATGTCTTTAGAACAAAAAGTCACCGATTTAGAAAAGAGGCTGGCCGCTCTAGAAAAAAAACAGGCGAAAGACCACGTCGCCCTCGTCGTCTTTTCAGAAGAGCTCGATCGGGCCATGGCAGCTTTCATCATCGCCACCGGAGCTGCGGCGGTTGGACAAAAAGTCACGATGTTTTTCACTTTTTGGGGACTGAACATCTTAAGAAAACAAAAAATCTATGCAGGAAAAGATTGGATGTCCCGCATGATGACGCTAATGGCGCCGTCTGGCGCCTCTCATCTATCCCTTTCTCACATGAACTTTTGGGGCATCGGCACAAAAATGATGATGATGAAGATGAAAGAAAAAAAGGTCGCAACCCTGCAAGATTTAATCCAAACCGCCCAAGATCTCGGAGTCAACTTAATCGCCTGCGAAATGACGAGAGATCTAATGAACATAAAAGATGAAGAGCTCATCAATCAAGTCGGCTCCGGGGGAGTAGGCTCCTTTTTAGGCGAAGCACTTCAAAGCCGATTAACGCTCTTTTTTTAGGAATAGTCTACACTCCAAAATAGCCGAAAAAGACATTTACCTCAGCCGCTGAGCTTTCCTAGCGGCATAAGCGCAAACGCTCATATAGTGCTTCAAAATTTGGTTGCTAGGAGGGATTGAAAGCAGCCAAAAATCGATTGTTCCAAAGAGGGGTAGTATTAATCAATACAACCCCTCTTTGCAACAATCGATTTTTGG
>DAINNB010000086.1:0-7056 GCA_036736085.1 Chlamydiales bacterium | reverse complement strand
CAAAAGAGGACATTTCTAAAAAACGGAAAGCGGACATTTTAAAAAAACGCTAACAGATAAAGCAAAAATATTGATTTTTATTTAATGAAATTTTAAAATATAAACAAAAAAAATAATATTTACAACAAATCAAGGCTAGTATGAGCGCGATAGTGCCTAGTAATAAAATTTTTGCCTCTCCAAAAAAGGCTTTCAAGCAAAGCTCAAATCTAATTGATTTGCTTTCTTTGAATGCAAACTTACCACCTAAGCATGAGGGGCGAATCAGAGTATTAAATCCAGTCATTTCAATTTTGGAAAAAACTATTTCAAATGGCCAAAATACACCTCTAGAAGAGTCAAAAACCCAACTCATCGAGGCTTTTAATGCCTATCAATCAGAGACTGAATCAGGTAGAAATTTTTTCGCAAGGACTTATCATAAGCCTATCGCAAAGATATTTATCGCTAAAATTGAATCAGTTTCTACAGTTGAAGATTTACAATCCATCCAAAAAAAAGCCGTTACTGATTGCAAGACGCTTCTAGCCACTTCTGAATTAGCTAAAAAATCGCTCGCTGGACATAACGGCCCGACTCTTTTGGTTCATTACACAAAACCTCAAAATAGAGTGTATGGAGAAAAACAGATTTCTTACGTTTTGAAATGGACGGATAAGGAAGAAATTTGCGGCCATCTAATCTACGATTTTTTCTCAAAAGCTTTCTCTTCCAACTTGATTGTTCCCAAAAGTACATGGTATGATTTTCAATCTCACCTATATATGAATATCCAAGGACGCTTGGAGGCATTAGAACACCCCTTCACCGAAAACTTGTCAGCAACATTCAACTCCGTTCCCTCTGCGATCGCTTCTTCTATAAAAATCTTGGGCGAAAAGGTCATGATAATAGAAAAACTTTCCGGCGGAAATCTCGGTGAATTCTTTAAGCGCAACTACCAAACTTTAACGGAAAAACAAAAAAAATATCTTTTTCAACAACTGGGGAAACTAGCTGTTATCGATATACTTCTTGGAAATAACGATCGATTGTTTACAACAAAGCGCGACCGAGAGGCAATTCAACTCGATAATTATAAGGCAAACCTAGGCAATGTGATGATTACGATAAAAGACGGCGAAGAGCCAACCGTCCATCCAATTGACAATGGGGTCAATGTGGAGATGATTGAAAATCCAATTTTGCGACGAAATTATCTACATCATATAGACAGTTTATTTAAAGAGCCAAAAGCCGAGATGAAAATAGCCTCTTTAGTGATAAATAGCATAAGAAACACAATAGATAATGGATTTCATTTAAAAGAGAACTTTCGAAAGGAAGCATTTGAGCCGGTTAGGAATGATTCCGAAGCCATAGCGCTTCCAGCTCTCCAAGAAGGGGCAGAGCAAATGATCTCTTCTTTAAAAAGTTCTTTAGCCGAAGCTTGGAAAAGCGAGCAGTCGGCAACGCTGAAAAAACAGCTAAGCACCGTGCATCCTCAATTACTAGAAACTCTAGAAGAGCGTATGGCAATTTTTGAAAAATCGGAATAATTAACAACAAATATATTACAGTAAGGAAAGTAAAAATGAATAGTTTATCTAATGTGAGTTACAAAGAAGCCTCGCCTAGATATGCATCAAATCAGGAAAATAACAATCGAAGGCTAGCCATTCGATGGCTCATGAATGTTGAAGGTCACACAAATCAAAGCGAAGATAGCAGAAGCTCTTTAAAACTCCTGATCGAAGCATGTCCGCTCAATATTCAGGCCTTACCCGAAGTGCAAGATGTCATCGATAAAAGTAAATATGCCCTTAAGAATATGGGCCCTAGCGAAATTTCGTTAAATCAAGTAGTAAAAGCTCATATAGCAGCCCTTTCAAACATCGAACCTCCCGTTCAAATCACACTAGCCAATCCTTATTAATATCTTTCAAAAGTGAAATTCCAGTTCCATCTAATGGGCTGGAATTTTTCCTCGCTTTTTAACCTGCCCTGATTTTTACTGTTGTCTTTGAACCTATCTCAATATACCGCTCATGACTCAAGAATCGATTATTAGACGGGTTCAAAGCGCCAAAAATCGATCGCGGCAAAGTGGGTTATATTAAGCAATACTACCTCACTTTGCTGCGATCGATTTTTAGCAGCTTTTAATCCCGTCTAATAGGCGATTCTTGAGTCACGAGCGGTGTAAAGAAGCTTCGTCGATTTTGGAGATTTTTTTAGGTCGCTTTTCAATTCTTTTTTCAGGGATAGTATACGAAGTTGATGTAACCACTGAAAAAAGCATCGAAAATCGACCTAAAAGAACCTCAAAACCAACAGAAGCTTTTTATTGAGATAAGTTCCTATGCACACCGCGCGTTTCACCTACGAAAAAACAAAAAAAGCGCTTCTTTGGATGAGCCTTTCCAATGAACCGTTTGTTGTCTTATACGCCCTAATCCCCTTCATTATCCGAAAGGAATTAGGCGTTTCTCTCCTCCAGCTTTCGCTGCTTGCCTCGCTGAGGCCTGTTCTCTCAATTTTTTCTTTTTATTGGAGCGCGAATCTAACTGTACAAAGACACCGACTTCGTCATAACTTGATCAGCGCTTGGTTATTTGCCAGACTCCCTTTTCTCTTTGTTCCTTGGATAGAAAGCTCATGGTATTTGATTTTTTGCTGCGCAGGGTATGAGCTCCTCAATAAATCGGGCAATCCTGCGCTGATGGAGATTTTAAAAACAAACCTTGAAAAAGAAAAAAGAGAAAAAATTTATACTTTATGTTTTGTGCTCGGATTTTTAGAGGGCATCCTGCTCGGCTTTCTCATAGGGAATCTTCTTAATCAGCAATTTTTCCCTTGGCAAGGGCTCTTTGCAATAACTGCCATCATCAGTTTAAGCAGCATCTTTGTTCAGATCCAGATCCCCCTCCCTCCTATCCAACCCATTCGTCCGCCAAACCGCTCCTCTTTGATCGTTACTATCCTCTCTCCGTGGCAAGAAGCCTTTTCTCTTCTCAAGATGAACCCAGATTTTTTGCGCTTCCAATACGGTTTTATGATCGGTGGAATAGGTTTGATGCTTGCGACTCCGAGCCTATCTCTTTTCTGCGTCGATTATTTACATCTTACGCATCAGGAAATCACAGTAGGCCGCTCTATTCTCATGGGCCTTGGCGTTTCAGGCTCCTCTTATCTTTGGCGGCGAATGCTCTCTCAGCAAAATGCCGATCAACTCTTAAGCAATATCCTGATCGGATTTTCCCTCTATCTTACCTGTCTTTATCTAGCAGTCTTTCATCTCTATTTTTTCTATATTGCCCATATTTTATACGGCCTTTCCCAAGCAGGAAGCCACCTACTATGGAACTTGTCCGGGCCCCTTTTTTCCGGTCATGAGGAAAGCTCGCAATATTCAAGAGTGAATATTCTGATGGTAGGACTTCGAGGAGCCATAGCTCCAGCTGTAGGCGGCGCGCTCTGCAGCCTTTTAGGCCCCGCACCTATTATTCTCATAAGCGCCGCAATCTGTCTTACAGGGGCTTTTTATATGTTTAAAACAAAAAAAACCATCGCAACTAACGATCGCCACCAAGACCTGCGCCCGGATCATTAATACTGCTAATTATAGCTTCCCCTGAAGATCCATTTTTTTCTGAATTTGATGAAGTTGAATGAGTCTCTTTTGATTCCGAGCTGTCTTGACAAAATGCATTTGCTGAAAGAGCGAAGATAAGAACAAATAAATATCCAAATATTCTCATAGAGAAACCCCGTTGACTAAAGAAAATATTTTACACTTTTTTGTTCAACAAATCCAAACAAAATATATTCAACCAAAAAAAACCAGGTTTCCAAAGGACAAGTCCTTTGGTGGGGTTTGGGGCGAAGCCCCTCCTTCACTGCACACTCTGAATAGCGCCGGCTTTTTGGATAAGAAGGTTGATTGTTTTGATCCAGGCGATTGATTCTTTGCCCATGACGTTGATGACGAGGGCCCAGGATGCGGTGAGAAGGGCTATGCCGACCCAGGATTTAAGGGAGATGCCCAGGAAGACGATTTGGACTTGAGGGGCGAGACGGTTTGCGATGCCGAGGAAGAGATCAGTGAAGAGGATGCCGATGATAGCGGGAGCGGCGAGTTGGACAGAAAGGGCGAACATGAGTCCAGCAAGAGCGCCTGTTTGTTTCCAGTAGGGACCTTTGGCGGCGAGGATAAGGGGGGAAACGAGTTGATCTACGGGAATGAGGGCGTAAGATTGGGCGAGGCCATCGAAAAAGAGGAAAGGACCATTGAGACCGAAAAAGACAGCGAGAAGAACGTAGTTGAAAAGAATACCGATCGGGCCTGTTTGGCTTTGCGTGGTGGGGTCGTTGACTTGGAGAGCAGAAGAACCTCGTGAGTGATCGATAAAACTACCCGACATTTGTACGACATAAAAAGGGATAGAGGCGAGAAATCCGAGAACGACGCCAATGAGAAGTTCTTTTAGCATAAGCCCAATGAACACGAGATTGTAAGGAATATTGCTTTGAATGGAGAGGAGATTTTTGGGAAGGAAAAGAAGAACGAGAGCTGAGCAAAACATGATGCGAACAGGCACAGGCAAATTTTTCCCTCCCATGAAAGGGGCCAGAACTAAAATAGGAACAACCCTAGCGAGCGTCAAAAAAAAAACAGAGAGAATCGTCATCGGCTCGAGATTTGAAAAGGTCAAAAGAAAAGAGAAATAGAGATCGGTAGGTTGCTCTGCCATGAAGTCAGATAGAACCCCACTTTGGAATGCCGTTAAAAATCGTCATCGTGTATTGCATCACCTGAGCGCCGAGCCACCCGCCCATGATGATAATTGTAAAAATTACAGCAAACAGTTTGACTGTGAAAGAGAGGGTTTGCTCTTGGATCTGGGTGGCCGCCTGAAAAATAGCGACCATGAGGCCGAGAACCATGCTGATGAGGATCGGCGGGCCTGACAAAATAAGAATCAATAAAAGGGCCTGATAGCTGAGCTGATAAATTTCAGTGCTGAACATGATGTTCCTCGTGGGTTATCTAAAAGACAAGGCCAAGCCTTGTACTAAAATTGTCCAGCCGTCGATCATGACTAAAAGCAAAAGCTTGATAGGCAGCGCGATCGTCAGCGGCGACAGCATCATCATCCCCATAGCCAGCAAAATGTTTGAGACGACAAGATCGATGACAAAAAAAGGAAGATAGATCAAGACCCCGATCTCAAAAGCAGCTTTGAGCTGGCTTGTGATGAAAGAAGGGACCAAAATGATCATATCGTGCTGGTTTAGCTCTTTATTAAAAGGTTCAGGAAACATTTTGTAGGCAAGCTGGTAAAAACTTTTCACGTGCTTGGAAGAACAGTTGCGAACCAAAAAGTCCCTTAGAGGCTCTTTCCCCTTGTCGACCACCTCAATGACAAAAGAGGCCGCTTCTCCTGAAAGCATGCCGACAGGCCCTACGTTTTTAAAAGTGTCTTGCGTAGCGCTATACATAGCCAGTCCTGTAGGGAACATAATGTAGATAGTCATGAGGAGAGCTATACCGACGAGCACCTGGTTCGGCGGGCTTTGCTGCACTCCAAGCGCCTGGCGGAAAAGAGAAAGCACCACAATAATCTTCATAAAAGAAGTAAGCAGCATGACTGCAAAAGGAAGAAGGCTCAAACCAGCTAAAATCGCCAGTTTTGTCGTGAGGGATGGATTGGCATTGAGAGATCTTGCCTGCTGCTCCATTTGTAAAAGCTCTTGTCTTCGATCAGGGATTGGAGCGTCCGGCTTTGCTTGAGCGAGGAGAGGACCGCTAAGGCAAAAGAAGAAAATAAACAAGTATTTGTAGATTGATCTCATCATGGCTTTTTCATAAATGTTGTAAAGGCAGCCTCTAAAGCTTGCCATTGATTTTCGAGTTGGGCATTGATGATCCCCGCTTCGGTCTGAATGATACAGCCTCCCGGCTCTACGTCATCCCTTTCTTGAAGGGAAAGACTTTCTAGATGCTCGAACATCTCTTTAATCTTTGGCTTGTGAGCTTCCAATACGTCCAAATCAGCCTTGTTCACATAAATAACGATTTTTTTATGTTGCACAGCAGGTTTTAATGAAGTGAGGACAATGTCAACGATCCGGTCAGGATGGAGCTTTAGTTCTTCTCCAACAAGCTTGCGGGCTGCTTTAAGGGCCAACGGGAGAATTTTTTGCTGCACATCCGTGCGAAGGGTCTGAAGCTCTTGGTCGAGGGCAATGATGTGTTTGTTCAATGAAAGCAAGGCTTCTTGAAAGCCCTCTTTAAAAGCAATCTCCTTAACGATCTCTGCCTCTTTCGCCTCTTCTTTGGCAAATTCCAAAGCTTCTTTTTTCGCTTTTTTCAACAGCTCAGATGCTTTTTGCAAAGTTGAAAACTCTTTGGCAGGAACGATTTTTTCTCCTGGAGCGATCCGGACTTCTTGTCCAGAGAGAAGGGAAAACAGTTTACTCATAAATAATTCCTCATGAGCTCGTCGAGTTCTCGGATCATCGATTCCGATTGCTGCAAGCCCGTTTCTTTAGCGCAAAACGTCAATAAGGTCGTCCCTCTTCCAATGTCGAACTGATGGCCTATATACCAGATCAAATCGGGATCTTGGCCTGACAAGACGAGGCTTAAGCGGATAAGACCTCTTCTATGCAAAAGGACGCGCAGAGAATCCTCCTGTCCATCCCAGCGGTCCAAAGAGAGGCGGGGCAAGGCGGGGTGCTCTTTATAGGAAGAGAGCTCTTTTAATCTTTTCCTCTCCTCCTCAGTTAAACAACTGTAGATTTTTTTCAGGATTTTTGTCTCTACAATTTGACGCAGTTCAGCGGCAAGATCGTGAAGAGAAAGGAGGTTGACAAGATGAATCAGCTGCTTTTTCGATAAGCGGAGCAGCTCATTTAAAGGAGAAGCTGGCAAGTATTCGGGAGGCAAAAGATATTCTTTGTATGAGATGAGGCTCCGTTTTAATAAGTTTTGAAAATAGCTTCGGGCGAGCGCCGGTTAAGGCATAAGAGAATAAGGAATCTGCAAGGATTTGCTTATATTGAGTGCAGCGT
>DAINNB010000085.1:0-7147 GCA_036736085.1 Chlamydiales bacterium | reverse complement strand
TTTCCTTCGAGGGCCGATTCGACGGTTTTTTGACGGTATAAGGCGAGCGCAAAACAAAAATTCTCATAAAGAGGTAATGTATCTACAACTTCTTCTTCAGTTGGGAAATAATGGATAAATCCCGTCCGAGGGCTTTGCCGTTTGCGGCAAGCAGCTAAACATAAATCGATCGCTCTTTTTTGTTTAGCTAAAGAAAAAATTTCCGGTTCAATCAGCGTCATGAGTGGCCCATTTAAGCGCTGTAATAATCCCAAGTTCTGAAACAGGAGGCGCAACAAAATCTGCTTGTTTTTTTAAGAGCGCAGGAGCTTGCGGCATGACGATTTTTACGTCGGCTTGCTCAAGTAAACTGATATCGTTTTCATCATCCCCTGCCGCTATTACCTTAGGTCCGCGTCCTTCTCGAAGCATCATCGCCTGCAGAGTCTCTCCTTTCGATGCATGAAAGTCCGTGACGAGTAAAAGCTGTCCGTTTTTTTCAAAAGGATCTCGAATATGGGCTACTTGAAAAATGCCTATCTGCCGAAGCTTGTTTGCTAATTTGATCATTTCGCTTTCAGAGCCGAAGCATTTAATCAGAGGAAAATCTTCTATTTCATGAAAAGTATCGACTGGACAAGCAGCTTCAGCTTCCCTTTCTTCTAGGCGAGAAACATATTCTCTTTGTGCTTTGGATAATTGATCGGGCCTGTAATAGCATTTGCCTCCTCTTTCGATCCCTGAATAGACTAAAAAATTTCCAACAATCCCCTCAAACGCTTTTTCCATCAATGCAATAGCGCTTTCGGATAAGTAACACTTATAAAGTAAATCTTTGCTTGGCATCGCCAACGCCGCAGAGCCATTTTGGACAAGCAAGCGATAAGGAAAATCAAACGTCGAAAGAGCTTTTAAGGCAAAGCCGCAGGATCTGCCAGTCGCAATCGCCAAATTCCAGCCTTTATTCTGTAATTCGCGCAAATAATCCACCACCGGCCCGGGAACGCTATACTTGTCTCCCGTGATCGTTCCATCAATATCTAATGCAATCCAACCTTTCATAGCTTCTAGTCTAACAAAACCCCCGCCAAAAATCGATTTCTTTTGCGAAGAATCGAAAAACCGTCAATAATCCTAACTAGCATATACCCCAAAAATCCCCATGATCCACCTACTCGCCCAGCTAGTCCCCGACCTTACAGACCCGAACTCACCTCCCCCCAACTACGGTTTTGCCATCGCTCAAATGCTCCTCACCTTCACCGCCGTCATCATCCTCCTTTTCGTTTCCTTTTGGTTCCTACGCCGCCTCATTCAAAACCGCCTTCAAAAAGGCGTTGGCGACCAGGCCATTCAAATCCTAGAAAAACGGATGATCAGCCCCAAAACCATGCTCTACTGGATCGAAGTAGACAATAAAAAAATTCTTATCGCAGAATCGCACCTCGAAGTGCGCAAGATTGAAAGCTATCTCAACGAAAAGTCCACGGAAGAGCAGCCCTCTTAGGGCTTCGCCCCAAACCCCACCAAAGGACTGGCGTCCTCTGGACCCCTATTTGTTTCTTGCCGATGTCCGTAAAATTCCTAACTCGTTTATTTTTAGAACGATAACGCAATAATTGAATCGTAACATCTATTATGTTACGATCATATTTTTAGGTTATCGGCTTGATTATGAACCCATTAACGCAACAATTTAAAAAATATTTAGAAGAGGTCTTAGATCTTCAAGTCGTCCTTAAGACGTGGAAGGACAAAGATATCTTTCCTTTATTCCTACATGGACTTTATGACTTTTACCAAGCAGATATATTCAAAAAAAACTACTTGATACTTTTGGCAAAAACCCGCGAGGTTCCTAAAGTCATTTGTAAACATATTGGGCTTGTGGAAGAAAAAACTGGGATTCCTTGTATCTACGTAAACTCTCGGGTAAATTCTATAAACTATAAAATACTTATCAATCACCGAATTCTCTTTGTAATTCCTGGGAAACTGATCTACCTCCCCTCTCTTGGAATGGATTGGGTTGAAAATTGTCGGCTATCACGTAAATTTCAAAGTTCGCATAAACCGCTTTCACCTGTTGCTCAAACGATAGCTATTTATGCTCTCATTCATTCTGGTCAGAAAAATTTTACATTGAAGCATTTGGCTAAAGCGCTATCATATACCTCTATGAGTATTAGTCGAGCTTTAGACGAACTGGAAGGACGTGATCTTGGATCTACAGTTCGAAAAGATAAAGAACGTGTTTTTCATTTGAGACCTACTTCTCGTGAATTTTGGAAGGCTTTACTCCTCTTGCTTAAAAGTCCTGTTAGAAAACGGATTTGGATCCGATGTAAAGAAAGCCCCCCAGGTTTTCTTGCTGGAATAAGCGCTCTATCAAAATTTACTGATCTTGCGGAGCCGGAGTACCCAGTCTATGCAATTGGTTATAAACAGTATCAAACTCTTTCTCTCGCGACTTGTGACGAACAAGAAGATGGTAGCGTTGAATTGGAAGTATGGCATTATGATCCTTCATTATTTGCTACTTCAGGGCATGTCGACCTATTTTCTCTTTATCTCAGTTTAAAGGAAATACAAGATGAGCAGGTAGAAGAAGCTTTAGAAAAAATGATAATGGATATCTTATGTTAAAAGGATTAGATCGGTTTAAAAACCATTTTGCTTCTTATCCGAACAGCTATTCATTGATCGGAGGAACAACATGCAGTTTAGCGATGAGAGAAGCTGGCCTTGATTTTCGAGCTACAAAAGATTTGGACATAGTTCTTTGCTTAGAATCTTTGCAGCCTAACTTTGGTCAAGCCGTTTGGGAATTTGTAAAACAGGGACAATACGAAACTAAACAAAAAAGCTCAGGAAAAACTTATTTTACCGATTTCATTCTCCTTCAGATCCTACTTATCCAAGTATGTTGGAATTTTTCTCTCGCAAACCAGATACAATTATAGTTCCAAAAGGTTGTCATTTAACTCCAATTCCACTGGAAGAAGAAGTCTCTAGCCTTTCAGCTATTTTGCTTGATCCAGAGTATTACTCATTTATCCATGCAGGAAAACGAATCGTTGAAGGTCTTCCTATTCTATCTCCTGAATATCTGATTCTTATGAAAGTCAAGGCTTGGCTAAATTACTCTTCTATGGAAAATGGTGCGAACAATGCCAAAAAGCATAAACACGATATCATACGTCTTTCACAATTATTATCTTTCAATACTCGAATTTCCTTGTCACAAGCAATTTCACAAGATCTTCGTTCATTTCTCTTCGAATTAAAGCAGAATCCTCCGGACTTAAAATCACTAGGTTTAAAAAATCAAATACTTGAAATCATTCTTAAACTATTAGAAAATATATATTTAGATTTATAGAAAAAGCAGCCCCCTTAGAGCTCCGCCCTAAATCCCGCCAAAGGACTATCGTCCTCTGGACTCCTATTTTATTTTTTATAAAAACAAAGAGGAGTCCAGAGGACGTCAGTCCTTTGGTGGGGTTTGGGGCGAAGCCCCATAAAAACGTCACTCTGGAAATTTCTTCTTAAGAACTTCGTTCATAATCACCCAATCTTTGCTCTTGCGGGCGAGTCCGCGGATCGAGGCAGCGCGGGATATTTTTTTGATCTTGGGTTCGATTTGCGGCTGTTTTTTTTTCACAGATTTAATGAGAGGCGGCCTCGTTGGAGCTGTTGGTTGGGGAGGAGGAAGCGGAGGGGGCTCCGCTTGGGGTTTTTGGTTTTCTCCCATAGAACGAAAGATAAAGTAGCCTAGGAAGAGAAAGCCGAGGACGATGAGCGTGAGGCTATCCATTAGCGTCCTGAGGTTCATCGCCTTTGGCTATGGATTCTCGCATTGCGGTATCGGCTTTGATGTTTTGGTAACGTTGGTAGTCGAGAACGCCGAGGTGGCCGTTCATGAAAGCGTGGGCCATGGCTTGAGGGATTTGTGCTTCGGCTTCGCGGACTTTGGCGACATTCTCTTGTTCGAGAGCAACGGCCATGGCGCGTCTTTCTTCGGCGAGGGCTCGAGCTACTCGCATGTCCGCTTCGGCTTGTTCAGCGCGAAGGCGGGCACCGGTGTTGTCTCCGATGGTAATGTCAGAGATGTCGATCGAGAGAATTTCAAAGGCAGTTTGCGCATCGAGCCCTTTTTCAAGAACCCGCTTCGAGATGTTTTGAGGCGCTGCCATGACGACTTGATGGCTTTCTGAACCGCCAATGGCATTGACAATCCCCTCGCCTACTCGGGCGATAATTGTCTCTTCAGTGGCTCCGCCGACGAGCTGTTTAATGTTCGTGCGAACAGTGACCCGGGCGCGGACTTTTAGCTCAATGCCATTTCTTGCGACGGCTACAATGTAGTGACCTTTGTCAGGGCAGTCGATAACTTTAGGATTAACGGAGGTTCTGACCGCGTCGAAAATATCTCGACCAGCTAAATCGATAGCTGTCGCTTGGCGCCAGTCGAGAGGGATGTTGGCCTTATCTGCGGCAATGAGGGCGCGGACGACATCGAGAACTCGGCCTCCGGCCAAGTAGTGCGTTTCTAAATCGTTGACGGAAACGTTTTTCAAACCTGCCTTAAAGGAATTGATCCTAGCTGAAACGATGAGGCGGGGAGGGATTTTCCGGAGGCTCATTCCGATGATATTGAAAAGCGAAATAGGCGTGCCCGAAACGAACGCTTGAAACCATAGGCTGATATAGCGCGCTGTCAAAAGAGCGAATAAGCCCGCTACGCAAGCCAGTAAAATAAAAAACAAGGGAATTGCTGATTCCATAATAGGTCCTACGATTTAGAAGGTTGTACAATAAGATGAGATCCCTGTCCGCCGATGACGAGAATAGAGGTTCCCTTTTCTATAAAGCCTGTTTTAGCTAAGGCTTGGAATGTTTTTTCTTCAATGCGGATATGGCCGGATGGGCGAAGATCATTGAGGGCCATTCCTGTTTTACCGATGAGCTCTTTAGGGTAAAGACAAGCTTGATACCCTTCTTGGTCTGTGTCTAAATACATCGTCTTTTTTGAAGAGCGGATCTGCCGTATGCCTAGCTTAATGACCAAATAAACAGAGATCGCCAATCCAAAGCAATAGAGTAAAAAAAAACTATCCATCGGATACGTCATATAGTAGACAAAGAGGCTAGACAGCAGCAAAAGAGAGCCGCCAATCGCCATGATGGCTCCTGGCAGGAAAAATTCAAGAAAAAGTAAAAAAAGCCCGGTGATGGCTAACGCGATCAAAAAAAACATAATGTTTAATCCAAAGGTCTAATTACAAGACGTCCGTTATCAATTCCAACAATCTTAACGCTTTCCCCCTTATCGATAAAGCCTATTTCTGTACAGGCCTCAAAAAGCTCCCCATCAACTTGGACCATGCCGGAAGGCCGGCAGGAAGCAGCCGCCTCTCCTAATGTTCCTAAAGAGGGCAAGGAGGGAGAAAAACTGGGGGACGGAGGCGCTTCTTCTAAAATAAAGCGGCTGAAAAGCGAGAGACGGTATTTGTGGGTCAAAAGACAAAGCAAAAGAGCCCCGCAAAATGTAGCGCAAAACCATCCGAGGGTTTGATAAAAGGCAAAGGCGGCTAGATTCCATTTGTCCATAGAAAAATCAAACTCCATAAGGCCAAGGTTCGGCAGACCAAGAGCGAAAAGGCCGCCTAAAAGAAAAACAGCCCCTAAAAAATAGAAAAAACCGCCAGTCGAAAAAAGGGCTATTTCTAGTCCGATCAATAAAAGGCCTGAAACGATGAGGATCACATCAAGAGATTGGATTGCTGCATCAGCGGAATGGGAAAGTAAAAGCAGGGCTAAAGAGACGCCGGCAATTAAAGCTCCCACCCCATGCCCAGGGGCATTTGCTTCTAAATAGAGGCCCAGCATCAATCCCATGCTGAGCAAAGAGAGGACAGCTGGATGGGAAAGAAAAGCGAAAAAATCTATTTTCCAATCAGAAAAATCGATCGCTGCCGAAGAAGACAGTTCATTAAATGGGGAAATGGCCAAAAGGCCTTGCTGAGAAACAGGCGCTTGAAACTGGGACAGTCCAAACTCTTCTATTTGCTTGGCGTTTAAGGTCAGCAGTTTCCCTTTAGGAGAAATCACCTCATCGCCTATCTCCGCTTTTTCTTCCGGAGACAAGGAGAGAAATTTCCCCTCTCTACGAACAAGCAGCATATCTTGGTCGACCATGGCTTCTGCCAAAAGAGGATCTCTGCCAAATAAAGCCGCAGCATTGGCAAATTCCGCCCTCAAAGCAGACCGGATCTTTTCAGGGGCGCTCTCCATCGCGTCGCCTTTCATCGTAATGGGTTCTGCAGCTCCCATACTAGCTGAAGGGCTGATCGCTATATAGCGGCAGCTGTAGGCCAATAAAGCTCCCGCAGAAAGGGCCCAATGATTGATGTAGGCAACAACTGGCATGTGATAAAGGGCGTCGCTTTCAAAAAGCAAATGGGCAATTTTTTTTGCCGCAAAGACTTCTCCTCCGGGAGTATTGAGCTCGAGGAGCACAAAAGAGGCTTTTTCCTCTCGGAATTTTTCCAACGCAAATTTCACATAGAGATAAGTAGATGTATCAATAGGCCGATCGAGCTCTAACTTTAAATGGCCGTAAGTTGAAGCGGGCTGAATGGTCAATTCTGAAGCGAAAAGAGAAAACGCCTGCAAACTTGCTAACAATAAATAGAGCCATTTCATAAATATTTCTCAATAAATTCAGAGACGGCTTCTGCCGTATAATCAATGTGCTCTTCCGTGTGGGAGCTCGATAAAAACCAAGCCTCTTGCGATGCAGGAGGAATATAAATCCCCTTTTCCAATAAAAATCGAAAAAGCTCTGCAAACTGCTTTTCATTAACGGAGGCTGCCTCTTGTTTATTTCTGACTTGCTCTACTCCTAAAAAGAGGGTCAGCATCGAGCCTACATACTGCACGCAAGCTTTTGCTTGAGTTTTTGCAATTGTTTTTTGGATCTTTTGCACCAACCTTTCCGTTTTGGCAAAAAGGTCTTCATAAAACCCAGGCTGTTCAACAAGACAAAGCGTTTCCCATCCGGCCCTCATGGCAACAGGGTTTCCAGACAAAGTCCCTGCTTGATACACCTGGCCATCGAGGGCGCCAAAACCACATTTGATAAAGGTTACTTTGTTGCACCACC
>DAINNB010000084.1:0-7247 GCA_036736085.1 Chlamydiales bacterium | reverse complement strand
AATCTCCTCGCTTAACATCTCCAATAGCGCTTTGATCACGCTGGCTAAAAAAAAATCATCACCATTGAGGCGGCGCCTGCGGCCGATCTGGCGGAAGAGGAGTTTTTTTCAACCTAGCCAAAGATATTGAAAGAGGAGCAGGCGGCTTGTTTAGCAAGCATCCTCGCCTCTTTGCGAAAAAAAGAGTTCGCAGCCCATTTGATCCATGGCGTGACGGGCAGCGGCAAGACGGAAGTGTATATGCAAGCGATCCAAGCCGCTTTGGATCAAGAGCGGAGCGCTCTTCTTCTCGTGCCTGAAGTCGCTTTAACCTCTCAAACGATCGAACGGCTGAAAGCCCGCTTTCAGAAAAAAATTGCCATTCTCCATCACCGCAGAAGTTTGGGAGAGCGGAGCGCGGCTTGGGACCTTTTGCTGCGCAATGAAGCCCAGATCGTCGTTGGCGCAAGATCCGCGATCTTTGCTCCAGCGCAAAATGTGGGGCTCATCATCATTGACGAGGAACACGACAGCTCTTATAAACAAAGCGACGAAGCGCCCTGCTATCACGGCCGGGACGTCGCGGTCATGCGGGCTCATATCGAAAAGGCCGTCGTTCTTTTGGGCAGCGCAACGCCCTCTCTCGAGTCGTATGCTAATGCGAAAAAAGGAAAGTACATCTTAAATACGCTCACGTCGAGAGCTACATCAGCCCCTATGCCGAAAGTGCAAATTATCGACATGAAAACGGCCTATGACAAGGCCGGAGGGTTCACCCATTTTTCCGAAGAGCTCATCGAAGCCATGAAGCTTCGTCTTGAAGCAGGAGAGCAAACGCTCCTTTTCCTCAACCGCCGAGGCTACAGGCGCCAGCAGCTCTGCGCTCAATGCCGGCACGTCTTAAAATGTCCTCACTGCGATCTAGCTCTCACGTTTCATCTCTCGTCCCAGCTCCTCTCTTGTCATTTATGTCTTTTTCAAATGTCTCCTCCCCGCTCTTGCCCTTCTTGTCAATCGACCGAATCGCTCGAGTTCAAAGGATTTGGAACGGAGCATGTGGAAAGGGCCCTGCACGCCCTTTTCCCAACCATCCGCACTCTTCGGATGGACAAAGACACCACAAAGCAAAAAAACAGCCATGAAGAACTCTTCATGCAATTTCGCTCCCACAAGGCGGACGTTCTCATTGGCACGCAAATGATCGCCAAAGGGTTTCACTTCCCTGCAGCGACCCTCGTCGGAGTTCTCAATGCCGATTCCGCTCTCCACATCCCCGATTTCCGTTCAGGAGAAAAAGTTTTTCAGCTCATCACCCAAGCCGCTGGCAGAGCGGGTAGAGCCGATCTTCCCGGAGAGGTCATCATCCAAAGTTTTATTCCCGACCATCCCATCCTCGCTTTCGCCGCAGCCCAAGACTATCTCTCTTTCTACGAGGCCGAAATCGAGGAAAGAAAGCTTTTTTCCAATCCCCCTTTCTGCCGTCTCATCAAAATCATCTTCTCAGGCCCCGACATCGATCTCGTTCAAAAAACGGCCGAACAAACCTACGCCTCCATCTCGGCTCTTGCCCTCAAAACAGCTGAACTCCTCCCCGTCCTCCCCTCAGGACATGCCAAAATCAAAGACCTCTTCCGCTTCCAATTCCTCATTAAAACGAACAGCTCAAACGTACTTCCCGCTATCGCGCCCCTCGTTCCGGCTTCATCGGCCCGTGTTTTTACAAAGATTGATGTCGATCCTCTTAGCACGTTTTTTTGAGGCAAAGACGTGACTCTGTCCCGTACCCTGCCAAAGGACTTCGTCCTTTGGAAACCTATTTTTTTTATTTTTTATATTAGTTGATTGTTATTAATGGATTTGTTAGAAATTCTGCTCGTTTCTTCGATGTAAAGGAGAAGAAAATGACTTATCACTTAACGCAAACACTGGATCCTTTTTTTAGAAAAAATTCTTATGGCTACTCTTATAGAACAATTGATCAGCCGCAAAAAAAGATAGATTCGATTTGCCAAACGATCCTTCGGCAAATTTTTAGGGAAATTCGGATTTCTATACCTGGCAATCCTTATCAGAAATTTTATCGATTGCGTTTTAAATGGCCTAAAACTTCTTCTTTTCAACCTTTTCTTAATCTTCCTTCCTTCAAACAAAGTACTGCATTAGCTCAAAATTGTAGAAAAAATCTGCTCTTTGAATATCGAAAAAAAGCGATCGGTCTATTGGAGTTTTTTCCTATTGAGAAAGAACTGCGTGCAGAAATGATGAAACGTTTCTATGCGCAGGAAATCACGCTGGTAAGATTCACTCAGGAATTGGCTGGTCTTCTTGTTATTTTGGAAAATGATGAAAACTATCTGCAAAGAGAAAATGCTAATTGGAACGGCCAGCCTCACCCAGGTCCAAGGCTTTTTTTTCTCATCAAGGCCCTCGAACAAAATGACTGGCCTGTTATCCCGGCTTTGATGCAAAGCGGTCTTGATCCTAATCTACTTCTGGAAGATCCTTATGAAGAGACTTCCTTTGATCGGATTTTTATCCCTTTGCTCCACCTTTCATTAAAGAACAACCATGTTTTGGCGAGCGCAGCTCTCATCCAAGCCGGCGCCGATGTGAACCAAGAAAGTATTTATGAAAAGACCTCGATCAGCTCTTTAGAAATTGCTGCAAAAAATCAAAATCCTGAACTCTTGCAATTAATCATACAACACGGGGCCGATGTGAAAAAATTTTGACATAAAGCCTTGGATATTTTACTGGCAAAAGAAAAGCAGTTCTTTTTTCTCAACGGGTCTAACCATCATCTGCCTTCATTAGGAGAACTAGCCCTACTTCGAAAATGTCAAAGCATGTTAAGAAACGCTTTATACCGTTAAAGATGCTTGAAAGGCAAGTTGCTGCAGACGGCCTTGCTGCTCGAACATCGCATCGCCGTCTACGCAAAGACACTTTTTTTCTCGAGCCGCCCGCAAGAGTGGAGACGAGAGCGAGACCGGGTTGATGTCCATCACAAGAGCATCAGGCAAAATTTCTGTCGCCAAGATCGGCAGCGCTCCCGATGAATCCACAGGGATCGTATTGATGAGAAGATCGTAAGGATGCGCGGAAAGGGAATCTAAAGCGTAAGCTTTGCAGCCAAAGTCTTTGGCAATCTTTTCACCTCGAGCAGTCGTTCGATTAAATAAAGCCACCTCAGCCCCTTTTTGCATCGCTTCATAGGCAATGGCCCTCGCCGATCCTCCAGCTCCTAAGATCGCGATTTTTTTACCCTCTACTTTTCCGTACATTTCCAAGGCAAGCAAAGCGCCTGGGGCGTCTGTATTCGAACCGATAAGGTTTTGGCCTTGGACGATAACTGTATTCACAGCCCCAATAGCGAGGGCTGCCGGGTCTACTCGGGTTAATAAGGGAAGAATAGCTTCTTTTAAAGGCATTGTGACGCTGAATCCCCCGAAAGGAAGCTTGAGGGCTAGATCAAAAAAAGAGGCCAGTTCGTCTGTTTTCAGGCGCAATTTGACATAGACGGCATGAACGCCTTCTCGATGAAAAATCTCGTTATGGAACAGATGGCCTCGGCTAGCTTCTATAGGATCTCCTAAAAGGGCGTAGATCTTTGTTTTTTGGGTGAGGCTCGAAAAATGATAGAGGTTTTCAAGCGTATCGAGAGAATACTGATAAAGAGAGCTTACAGCATCATGCAGCGAGGTGTAATGCAAGACGTTGCCGACAATCGGTCCTAAGACGCGAGAAGGCTGACCATATTCCCCCATCGCAATGCAGCTTAAAGGACATTTGGGCGACATCTTTTTCGCAAAGACCATAAGACGCAGTAAATCAAGGGTCGATCTGGCCTTTACAGCTATTTTCACCATCGAAAATCGGGCGGGATGCATCGATTCCAAAAGAGAGGCAAGATCTTCTGGCGTTTTTTCAAAATCATGAAACGAGCCGATCAGAGAAATTTGAGGGTACATTGTTTTGATCCGCTCAATAAAAGCAGGATCCGTATCGGTTTCAATATCAGCGAATGCCGGCAAAAGGGCCAAAGCCTCCTCATAAAGGGCAAGCCGCTTTTTCTCTGGAACAGCAAGATGTCCCCCTTGCTCTTGTTTTCGAAAGGTGAAAAGCAAAGGAAGACACGCTTTTTCTTTCAATAGCGCAAGACGGCTCCAAGCGGACGGCTCTAAATAATCAAGCCGGATCTCTGCAACGTCTACCCTTCCTTTAAGCTGCTGCATCTGGCTTAAAACTGCATCAATCGAATTTTCTAAAATTACGCCGATCAACATGAAAAACACCCTCTTCTTCAATCTGTTTATACGTTAAATCGATAAAAAAATCTAGACACCTTTTCTCAATAAAATAGAACTTGAATTTAATACATAAAAGACACAAAATTAAATGAGTTTAATTTTAAATTTTACAATATATGCAAATAAATGAACTATTTTTCGACGACCGCTCCTTTATTCAAAGACCTCTAGATGAAGACACCCCTCAAACTCACTGGACAGCGTCGTGCCAGCTCGTTATTTTGCAACTCGCTTCGCTGCTCACCGATCCGATCTGCAAAGTGCGCGAACATGTTTATTTGATGAAGCTGGTTCCTTTATCTAACGCTTCAGAGAAAATAAAAAAAGTCGCTTATTTTGTATTAGGCCTCACGATGGCTGCCTATGCAGTCATCGCTCCCATCGCTGCACCTATCGGAGCCCTTTTACGTAAAATAGCCTCTTTGTTCTCCTCTACCATTTACACGCATGAACGAGGCCCGCTCGCTAAAAAAGTTATTCCTGGCCCATCGATCACACTCGTTTCTTACAATGTCTGCTATATGCCAGGAGGTTATGCCGTCAGCGATGGAGGCGTGCCCCCGCCTTCGTTCAATAATAGAAAAAGGATCATGGAAAATAACGAACTGATCCACGACATATTGAAGCCTGATATCGTCTGTCTTCAAGAGGTGCCGGATATTGCCGATGCCCAGTTTATCTCATCGCAATTTTCCGATTACCCTTTTATCATTCCCGTTGCAGGCATTAAGGCAATCGGCCCCTCTTCTATGATGTATGTCGCCAGCAAATGTGAAATTGTAGCTCATTCAATTGAATTTACCCCTTTTGTCAAAGGAACGGAAGTAACAGGAAGAGCCGCCTCTTCAGAAAAAGGCTTTTTGTCCTTCGATCTCAAAGATACCCATGTATCTATCATCTGTACCCACCTGCAGCACTCTGAAATCCCTGCTAAGGCAGAGCCCATGGATATAACTTCCCGCAAATTGCAAATGCTCAAAATTGCAGAAAAAATCCAAGAAAAGAGAAACGAGGGAAAAATCGTCATTTTTACAGGAGATTTAAACCAAGAAGAAAAAGAGCTCTATGACACCTTAGAGCAAGAGATTTTCGAAAATCTTAAACTGCAAAGAGATCCTCTCGTAGAAAACATCCCTACCTGGGGCGGCGATGCCTGGTGCGCTAAGCTCGAGGGCAAGGAGCCCTCGCCCTCCCTTGTTTTAGCCTACACCTTCGCCGCCGGCGCAAAGAAAATCACCACCGCCGTGATCGATGTGGGATTTAAAGGGGACGAATTTCGTTTTCATGCTCTATCCGACCACAAGCCGATCTATAGCACGGTCGTCTTATAGTTTTTTTAGCCAGCAGTCCTTTTGGGTGCCATTGAGGTGGAACCGGTATATTCCACAACTCAATCTATTTCAATGAACAAGAACACATGGCTCTTTTTTTGAGCTTGAACTAAAGCAAGATAAAAGAGGCTTTGCGCGTCCGACATAGCCTTTCTCCCAAAATCCATCGACATGATTTCCATCTCACTTTCGGGATAGTTTTATAACACTTTCTCTGCTATACCGGTTCTTAGAGAGTGTCCACAAACCAAAATAATCTCGAAAATCGACAGAATCTTGGTTTGTGGAGAGTCTCTTAAACGATCAACAATAAATACCTATGTCCCTTTCCAAAGAAAAAATCGATGAACTCCAAGCCCGCATGGAGCGTCTTGGCATCAGGGAAGAAGATTTGATCGAAAAGTTTATCCTAGGTTCCGGTAAAGGGGGCCAAAAAATCAACAAGACAAGCTCTTGCGTCTATCTCAAACACCTGCCAAGCGGCCTTGAAGTCAAATGTGGAAGGGACCGCTCGAGGGCCATGAACCGTTTTTTCGCCAGGAGAGACTTGTGCGACAGGCTCGAAGAAAAGGTTTTGGGCGAAAAAAGCAAAAAAGAGCAAGAGTTTGAAAAAATCCGTCGCCAGAAAAGACGTAGGTCCCGCAAGCAAAAAGAAAAAATGCTAGCTGAAAAAAAAATCCACTCCTCCAAAAAACAGCTGCGTCAAAAGCCTCTCGACTAAGCTGAAACAGCCTCAATCATCAGTCTTTGTGCATAATCGTAAAACCCCTCTTGAGTGAAGGGACGGATGGCACGCAAAAGATCGTTATGGGAAACGATTTCATTTTGAGCTAAGTACTCTCTTACATCTTGTTGGTAACCCTCTCGCTTATGGTCAACGCGCTTGTTATGGATTGTTCCAGAAGAAACCTCTTGTAGATGTTTTATCACGCTTTGATTGGCCGTATGGCCTTTATGGTTGACGATTTTTTTGGAGTTTTCTGGATGATTTAAAATACTGGGATAAAGACCTAAGGCCCATAAATTATCATCCCACTCTGTATTCATAAGATAGTGGCTGCTTCTTTTTAATCGTACAGGGACATGTATTTTAATCATCTGAAAATTATCGGAAGAAGAAGCTTCAATTCTATGGTAGAGATCTTCAAATTCCCGTTGGTTGGAAAGCATAAAAGCTCCTTCTAAAGAAAAGTAAGAACAACCTCTTCCCTTTTGTAATCTTTCTTGTTTCTTGGGAGCTATTAGGGTTACTTTTAAATCGTTCGAAGACATGGCTTCCAATTCACTGATCACCTGATCAAAACCATACTCTGGATAGGCTGGATCATACATGAAGATCTTTAAATGGGGAATTTCACCAGACTTATCGATTATCACTTCTCCAAAAGATGAATGATGACCAGCCCTTGTCACATATTGAAAACAAATCATCTTACTTTCTGTCGGACTCATAGCCAGCTTTTGAGCGACCTGATAAAAACCGATTAAGTCTTCAATGACAAAAATGGATTGCCGATAGGCCTTGTTTTCTTTTTGCTTAGCAGCAATCACCAAGGCCATTTCCTTTGCATCGATCTTCCCAATTTCATCAAACAACTCTAAAACCTGTTCAGATAAAGGCGTAATC
>DAINNB010000083.1:0-7260 GCA_036736085.1 Chlamydiales bacterium | reverse complement strand
ACAATTTGATTAGGGTTAGCTCTTATAACTTCTTGAACTATCTCTATAGAAATAATGTCCATCAAACCAAGACCGACGCTTTTGTTCCAGGTGGTGGAAGGCCAAGGACATTAAATGAAAGCAATTATCAAACCTATTTAGACGAGACCGGAAAACCTACCTCAAAGATCATTGTGGAAGGCGCCAACCTCTACCTCACGCCGGAAGCGAGGCGCGCGCTAGAACTTTTAGGGACCGTCGTCTTAAAAGACAGCTCTTGCAATAAAGGCGGGGTGATCTGCTCTTCACTAGAAGTATTATCGAGCCTTTGCATGAGCGAAGAGGACTTTTTATCCCATAAACAAGAATATATCAAAGAGGTGCTCGGCATCATCGGGAAAGCCGCGCTCAATGAGGCCAGGCTAATCCTTCAGACGCACCAACAGACGGGAGAGTGGTTTACCGACATCTCTGAAAAAGTCTCAGAGAAGATCAACCTCTTTAAATACCAGCTTTTAGACTATTTAGAGACGCAAGAACTCTCCAACGATCCCAAAGATCCTTTGGTCCGCTGTCTCATTCATTATTGCCCCCCGCTTTTAAGAAAAAAATACCTTAAGGGCATTTTAAATATGCCGGACATCCATAAAAAGGCCATCATTGCCTGTTACATCAGCTCAAGGCTCGTCTATAAAAGAGGGCTCGACTGGAACCCCAGCATTTCGGACATTTTGCCCCTGATCGCACAAGACCCCGATCTATTTGAAGACTGAAAAAGGAATTGACTAACCCAAAAAATGATGTAAAATGGAACCAGAGGGAGCAAAAATTATGTACCAACGCCTTCTGGACACCCCTTTAGCAGGGGCTTACAGCTTTTTTCTTTTTGGACCTCGAGGGACTGGAAAGACCTCTTGGTTAAAAAACAAAGTTCCAAACGGCCTGTATATAGATTTATTGAATCAAGATACATTTTTTTTCCTCCTGCAAGACCCTCACCGCATTGAATCTCTAATCCCAAAAGGATTTACTAATTGGATTATCATTGATGAAGTGCAGAAAATCCCCGCCCTCCTCGATGAAGTGCATCGACTCATCGAACAGTTCCGCTACAAATTTATCCTCACAGGATCAAGCGCCCGCACCTTAAAACGAAAAGGGACTAATCTTCTCGCTGGTAGAGCTTTATATTACAAAATGTTTCCTCTTACAGCTGTTGAGCTAGGTTCCCAATTTCAATTAGAAAAATCACTCCAATATGGACACCTACCGACTCTTTATTCTCAGTCCATCGATCCAAAAAAATATCTCACCTCTTATATTCATGTTTATTTACGAGAAGAGGTGATGCTAGAAGGTTTAACCCGAAATGCTGGGGCCTTTACTAAATTTTTACAAACAGCAAGTTTTTCCCAAGGTTCCCTCGTAAATACTGCGGAAATCGCAAGAGAAACAGGAATCGAACGAAAAACAGTCGAAGAATATTTTCAAATCCTTGAAGACCTATTATTGGCTTCTCGATTACCTGTATTTACAAAAAGGGCGAAAAGAAAAACTGTAACCCACGTTAAATTCTATTATTTTGATGTGGGGGTCTATCGCCATTTACGTCCTATGGGCCCTTTTGATCGCCCAGAAGAAGCGGAAGGCCCTGCTTTAGAAAGTCTAGTTTTTCAAGAAATCCAAGCGATCAACCATTACTTTGATTTCAATTATGAACTGTATTTCTGGCGAACAACTGATCAACTAGAAATTGATTTTATTCTCTATGGACCAAAAGGTCTTTTAGGGATCGAGGTCAAACGATCTTGTCATATACATCCCCAGGACTTAAAAAGTCTCAAAGCCTTCCAAGCTGATTATCCAACAGCAAAACTCTATATGTTGTATGGAGGAGAGCAAACGCTCTACTTTGACAACATCCAAGCTATCCCTATCAAACAAGCCCTTTCTACCCTCAATTTCATCTTATCCCAAGAGAACTCTACCAAGAAAGCACCGGCGAACTAAATAAAACCGCAAGACACTTAAAATCAATAACTAATAAATAAATTCAGCAATCGACACCAAAGATTGCTAAAAAATCATTGCGCTCCAAAAGTCGATTTGCTATAATCCAAAAGTAGAATTAGAGAAGCGTTTATGAAACAAGCAGCCCTTAAATCCCTGCCTAGCAAGAAACCCTCGAAAAACGACCGAGAACAGGCCGTTTTATTGGGCCTCGTCGAGCTGTATCTTAAACTCGGCAAGCCCATCGGCTCTCAAACGCTTCAAGACCACGGGTTTGAGTCGCTAAGCTCCGCCACTATCCGCAACTATTTCAGCAAAATGGAAGAGCAAGGATTTTTAAAGCAGCAGCACACCTCAGGCGGACGCATTCCGACTGCCCAAGCCTTTCGTCTCTATGCAAACGCTTCTCAAGACCAGGGCTTCATTGAACAAAATCAGGCGGACGCTCTGCAAGACCTATTAAAAAAAGAGACGCAGGAAATCGCCACCATCTTACATAGAGCGGCAGAGACGTTTAGCGAGATCACCCAATGCGCTGTATTCGCCTCTTCCCCCCGCTTCGACCAGGATTTTATTCAAGATGTGCGGCTCGTTCAGTTGGACCCTCAAAAACTGCTCGCGGTACTGATCACAGACTTCGGTCTCATCCGAACCGAGACCATCTACCTTGACCACCCAGTCGAGCAAGAATTTCTATCGATCTGCGAAAAATATTTTCTCTGGCGGATGAGCAAAGGAGAAAAAGTCCTTTTTGGAAGCGAAGCAGAGACGAAAACCGCCCAAAGAATTTACAACGAAGTGATCGTCCGGCATGTCGTCGGATATGTCAACTTTCCGGCTGAAGATATTTTCCGTACAGGGCTTTCCAAATTATTGAACTACCCTGAATTTAACGACCCTACGGCGTTAGCAAGCAGCCTTAGTTTGCTTGAAGATTCTACCCATATGCGCGCTATGCTCCGCCAATGCTGCCAAGAAAGAAAGCTGACTTCATGGATTGGAGATGAACTAGCTCCTTATATTCCAGCTGGCGCGGAATGCGCAGTGATCGCAATCCCCTACAAGATCAACCAGACAATCTCTGGCGCGATCGCTTTATTAGGGCCTATGCGCATACCTTACCGCAATTTGTTTGGACTGATCCAACTATTTTCCGAACAGATCAGCGACTCTCTGACGAAGAGCGTTTATAAGTTTAAAATCACCTATCGGCAGCCTACAATACTCGGCGCAAAACGGATCGACGCGGAAGAAACCTCGATCCAACTAGAAAATAAAAACAAAAAACGATGAGAAAGGATTTATGACCTTCAACCCAGAAGAAAACGTAACAGAAGAAACCACGGCAGAACTCAATGACGCCACGCTCAATGAGCTTTTTGAAGAAGGCGGATGCTGTTCGGAAGAGAGCTGCAAAGAGGCTTCCCAGTCGAAAGCGGAAGAAAAACCCGCTGTAGATGACTGGAAAGAAAAATACTTTAGAGCTCTTGCAGAGCAAGAGAACATGCGCAAACGGATGCAAAAGGAAAAACAAGAAACGCTCCGCTACTGCTATGAAAATTGCATTAGCGAGTTTCTCGCTCCTCTTGACAATTTGGAAAACGCCCTCCGGTTCACAGAGCAAGCGTCCAGCGAAGTGAAAAACTGGGCGATGGGATTCCAGATGATCTTGACGCAATTTAAGGAAGTGCTCCACAACCACGGCGTCGTCGCCTTCCACTCAGAAGGCAATACGTTTGATCCTCATTACCATGAGGCCGTCGAGATTGTTGAAACGGAAGAACAAGAAGAAGGAACAATCCTTAAAGAATTTACCAAGGGCTATAAAAGCGCATCCCGAACGATCCGCCCAGCCCGAGTAAAGGTAGCTAAGCGGCCGAAGACTGAGACGCTCTCTTCAGCTCCTGCAGAATGCGCAGAAGCCGCCGCAGAAACCTCAAATGAAACATGTTAAATTTAAAAAAAGAGAAACCTTATGACAAAAAAACGAAAAATTATCGGTATCGACTTAGGTACCACCAACTCTTGCGTAGCCATCATGGAAGGCGGCTCGACAGTTGTGATTGCAAACGCTGAAGGCGGACGAACAACTCCTTCGGTTATTGCCTTTAAAGGATCTGAAAGGCTCGTCGGCGTTCCAGCTAAACGCCAGTCTGTCACCAATCCTGACCGCACCCTTTATTCAACAAAACGGTTCATCGGCCGAAAGTTCGATGAGGCGAGCTCAGAGATTGCAACTGTACCTTACAAAGTCACAAAAAACAGCAACGGCGATGCCGTATTCGAAGTGGACGGAAAACAAGTCTCCCCAGAAGAAGCAGCAGCTCAAGTTTTGATCAAGATGAAAGAGACAGCAGAAAGCTATCTCGGAGAAAAGATCACAGAGGCTGTGATCACAGTCCCCGCTTACTTTAACGACTCGCAGCGCCAATCGACAAAAGATGCCGGCCGCATCGCAGGACTCGATGTAAAAAGGATCATTCCTGAGCCGACAGCTGCTGCGTTAGCTTACGGTCTTGACAAACAAGCAACCGACAAAAAGATCGTGGTTTACGATTTAGGCGGCGGTACATTCGACGTATCAGTCCTCGAAATCGGCGATGGCGTATTTGAAGTTCTGTCTACAAACGGAGACACCCACCTTGGCGGCGACGATTTTGACAATGCGATCATCCATTGGATGCTCGATGAGTTCAAAAAAGAGCACGGCATCGATCTTTCCAAAGACAAGATGGCCCTGCAACGTCTGCGCGACGCAGCGGAAAAAGCGAAAATCGAACTCTCAGGCGTCATGACAACGGAAATCAATCAGCCGTTCATCACGATGGACGCGAGCGGGCCAAAACACCTCGCTCTCACACTCAGCCGCTCTAAGCTGGAAAGCCTTTGCCATGACCTGATCGAAAGAACAGTCGGTCCTTGCCAAAAAGCAATGAAAGACGCTGGAGTGAACCCGTCGGATATCGGCGAAGTGATCCTCGTCGGCGGAATGACCCGCATGCCGTCTGTGCAACAGAAAGTCAAAGATATTTTTCAAAAAGAGCCGCATAAAGGGGTCAACCCTGACGAAGCGGTCGCGATCGGCGCTGCGATCCAAGGCGGTATCATCGCGGGCGACGTCAAAGACGTCTTGCTCCTCGATGTTGTTCCCTTGACCCTCGGTATTGAAACGCTCGGCGGCGTCATGACGCCCCTCATCGAGCGCAACACTACAATCCCGACGCAGAAAAAACAAATTTTCTCAACGGCAGCAGACAATCAGCCTGCAGTAACGATTGTCGTTCTGCAAGGCGAACGCCCCATGGCCCGGGACAACAAAGAGATTGGCCGGTTCGATTTGACCGACATCCCTCCTTCCCCCCGCGGCACGCCTCAGATCGAAGTTGCGTTTGACATCGATGCAGACGGTATTTTGCATGTATCTGCTAAAGATAAGCAGTCGAATCGCGAACAAAAGATCAAGATCGAAGCGAAATCGGGACTTACCGACGCCGAGATCCAAAGCAAGATCAAAGAAGCGGAGCTCCACGCAGCTGAAGATAAAGCCCGCAAAGAAGAAGTGGAAGTGCGCAATGAAGCTGACGCCATCGTCTTTAGAGCAGAAAAGTCCCTCAGCGAATTTAAGGACAAACTTCCTGCCCCTGTCGTCTCTGACATCCAAAGCAGAGTTGATGGCGTGAAACAAGCCTTGACCTCGCAAGACACGGCCCTTATCAAAACAAAGACAGCCGAACTCCAGCAGCATATGCAAAAAATTGGAGAAGAGCTCGCTAAAGCAGGCCAAGGCCCCGAAGCGCCTCAAGCCGCAGCAGCAGCTTCCGCACCTCAAGGAAAAGACAACCTAGAGGAAGCTGAAGCCGAGATCATCGATAAAGATAACAAGTAATCTTAGCTTTTTTCTTCTACAACTAAAGGCCCGGCGAATTTGCCGGGCCTTTTTTTTGGGTCGCAGCCCCAAACCCCGCGAAAGGACGTAGTCCTCTCGACTCCTTTTTTCTTTGAAATTTTAAGAGAAGTTCTTGGAAATATAAATTTTTCTTTAAATAATTCCATTCATCCTGTAAAAAATATTGCTCTTCACAGATCGCTGTGAGGGGGCTTCCTGAAAGGCGGCCAAACATAAAAAACAGAATGAATGAGGTACGTTTATGTCAGTAGAACTACAATCAAGAGAACTCTACAAAGTGTCTATACAAGCCGGATATGATCTTTATTCCAGCTCAGCTCCTGCTCTCGGGAACAGCTTAAGCCAAATGGATTCATGCAAAGGGCAATGGGCTCGAGGATTAACAGACCTCTCTGTATCTACGGTTAGCGCTTCAGAGAAAGAGACGATAGCATATGAAGCTCTTTCTAATTATCATAAGTTCATGAAAACAAGAGAATTTGCCGCACAATTATTCGAGACCCTTCAATCTATTTATGAAGACTGCAAACGGCCAAGCATTAACCCAGAAACATATGTTACAATGACTAGGCTCGGAGGAAATGCTGAAGAGCTTCTCAAACAAGAAGAAGCTTTAGCAACAATCTGCAAACATGTCAAACAGTTAGCTGAACGAACAAGACTTGTTTTTAAAGAGCCCATAGAAACCCGTTTGCCTCAAATCGCCTCTCCTTTAAACAGCCTCCTCTCAGCTATACGGCCAGAACTTTCTAACTGGTCTTGGAGTCTTTGGGGAACGCCTGTTCTCGATGCAACTTACCAAGAATGGCTCAGCAATGCATCAGATGAGAGCAAAAATTGGGCGCTTCCTCTTAGCAAGAATACAGTAGGTTCAGCTTCCTTTGAAACACCCGCTATTACCATGATGAAGCTCCATGAAGCTCTCCAGACACTTAATCTTACCTATATCGATCCCCAGACAAAATTAGGTTATGGCATAGCTCCTAAAGGCTCCACAGAGGCTGCTTATTCCGAAATCCAACATATATTTGATGAGATCAAGGAAAAAGAAGGAACCCCAGCTTTTCAAAACATCATCGCACCAAAAAGCGAACCTTCAGAAAAAACTTTTTTAACAGATGAGGAGACATCCGAAGCAATGACTCTTTTAAAAACTGATGAAAAAGCTGAAGAAAAAGTCATATCAAAAACTGAAGAGAAAGAAGAAGAGACCACACACAAAGCTGATGAAATACCAGCTTAATCAACCTAACTTTCTGAGTGAAGCTACCTTCACTCAGAAAGTTCTCTCCAGATCTACCCCTATCTTTCATAAAAAACAACAAAGATTCTAAAGGACGAAGTCCTTTAGCGGAGTTTGGAAC
>DAINNB010000082.1:0-7507 GCA_036736085.1 Chlamydiales bacterium | reverse complement strand
AATCCTCCCCTGCTTTCCCTGAATCGACCGAGAGGCCCCAGCATAAGAGCGCCTCAGAGATTCCTCCGTTGCTTTTTCTTCTTTTCCAAGACCTACCAAAAGCAATCTTGGCTCAACAGCCCCTTCTTGATAGACAAAATGGGTCTCGCCAAGTTTTCCTTTAAAATCTCCAACAGCCGCCAAGGCTCGAAGAGACGACTCCAAGCCCGGCATTTTGTCTAGCGATTCTCCTTCCCAAACAGGAACGATCAGCACATCAGCGGCTTCACGCTGATGAAATGAAGCAATCAAACTCTTCAAAATGGAACCTCGTCATCAAAGCTATGCCCCTGCCCTTGCGCCATTCCCACTGGGGCCTGCTTAGCATAAGGGTCTGCCGGTTGGGAATAGCCTCCCATGTAAGGATTGGCCGGAGCTTCATGAGGCGTTCCAAAAGGAGCCGCAGGGCCTGCATGCTGCTCAGCTGGCCCCGAACGGGAACCTTCAGGCTTGCCAAACGGGCTAAATTGTAGATCGATCGCGCGGATCTCTAATGAAATTTGCGGCTTGCCTTCTCTATCTTGGAAAATTTCAGGCTTTAACACTTCGCCATACACAATCACAGCGCTGCCTTTTTTAAAATGGGGAATCATTTTATCGAATTGATCGTCCCAAAGCGTCGCTTTCCACCATATCGTATCGTCCTGCGATCCCTTCCGAGTACGCGTCGCCACTCGCAGCGTCGTCACTTTTTTTCCAGTCGATGTAAAACGAACTTCAGGATCAGCGCCCAAATGTCCAGCAATAGTGATTTTGTTCACGAAGTACCTCCGGTGAAAGTAAATATTTTTTTGCAGCTTCTTTTTTTAAGGGCTTCGCCCTTAAGAACCCACCAAAGGACTGCGCCCTTTGGAATCCCTTTTGATTTTGTATGGACAAAAAGGATTTTTTTATGTGCTGTTTGACTGCTTTAACTATAATCAAAGGGGGAATTTATGAATACCTGAAGCCTGATTTTCGAAAGGAAAAAAGCAGCAAAGCTACGCCTGCTACGATGGGAACGATGCTCAGCCACTGGCCCATGGTTAAAAAAGATTTTACTACTAATGAACTTTGCTCGACTTTGACGAACTCTAGTAAAAAGCGCCCCCCAAAAACCAAGACGAGAAAAAGGCCGATCAGGCGTCCTTTCGCTAAAAAAAATCTAGGCGCATAGGTCAAGCTCCAGAGAAGAGCAAAAATGGCCAGGTATAAAAGAGCTTCATACAGTTGGACGGGATGTCTTGGGATAGGAGCGCTATGGTCCATAGGGTGACCGAATACAACGGCCCAGGGCAACAAAGTAGACGTCCCTAAAATTTCTTGATTGCAAAAGTTGCCAATCCGGATGCAGGCGCCGGCAAAGGCCGTTGGAACGCAGATCAAATCTAAAAGCCGCAGCCAATTTAAGCCTCCGAGAAGCGCTTTATAGCGATGGGCAAATAGCATCACGCCAAGGACGATCCCTACCGCCGCGCCATGGCTTGCCAGCCCCCCTTTCCATACAAGGAAAATTTCAAAGGGTTTGGCTAAATACTGAGAGGGGTGCTCATAGAATAAAAAGTGTCCTACTCTTGCGCCGATCACTGTGGCTGCGATCACATAGATCGTCAGGCGGTCAGTAAGCCACATGGCCCTTTTTTTTACATCGGGCAAAGTCTCTTCGAATGTTTGCAGCATAAGCCTGACGAGCAAAGAATAAAAAAGGGAAAAACCAACGGCAAATCCTAAAGCGAAAAAAACGCCGTACCAAAGGATCGGCCAATGGACAATGGGAAGGACAAAAATTTCAGGGCTAGGGTCCCAATAGATAAATGCAATCAGTTCGCTCAAATGTCTAATCCTTTACCCAAAGGTTGTGTTAAAACAGCGGGCCGAAGCAAAGGATACAAATCTAAATTTTTCGATTCAATCTTGATCTCGCGTCCCTCTTCAATACACTTAAGCGGATAATGAAAAACATCGTTCCAATTAAGCAGCGAAGGCTCATTTTCAGATCCCACCTCTAGACAAGAAGGTAAATAAGCTTTTACTTTTTCCCAAGAAGGTTCTGTCTGAGTCGCCTCTGGCCCACCTTTCGATTTTTGCACGATCAAACTCAGCTCATAAGAGGAAAAGGCCGATATGTTCCTGCAATCGAAGCCCGCATACACCAAGTGCTGGCACGCTAAGCTCAAACTCCATGCGCTCAAATGTCCGGGGACCAACCTCGCTTTGGGATGATGCGGAAGACAAAGGGCCAACACTCCATCAGGCCGAAGCAGACGGTGGATCTTATCTAAAAAAAGGCCGGGATTTCTTTGATGCTCCAGCGCATGGCTGCACCAGATCAAATCGAACTGCTCTTCAATAGGAGCTGTTAAAAAATCCCCCACCCAATCAGCTGGAGGAAAAAGATTGCATGTAGATACCTTTTTCCCAAATAATTGAAAAAAACGGGCATGCACCCCTGTTACACAGCCCAAAAAAAAACAGGTCACAAACGGATAGTCGCGAAGCACTGTAAAAAGCTCGAGACGCCCCCTCTGAAAAAGAAAAACATGTTCCATCAAAAAGATCCCTCATCTACAGACTATAGATAAAAAAAATTAAAACCAATGATAAAAGCGACCATCCACACCATCGGCAAATCAAAAGAAACTTGGCTTAATGACGCCCTTTCCGAATATGAAAAACGGCTCCAAGGACGAGTTCAAATTAAATGGTCATTAGTTTCCGACGATCCGGAACTCATCAAGCAAACTGCCTTAGAGCCGTATCTCATCGCCCTCGACGTCCAGGGCTCTCTCCTCTCGAGCGAAACCCTAAGCCAAAAACTTGTCCAAGCCGGCTCGCGCCTAGCTTTCGTCATCGGCGGCGCCTCAGGCCTTCCTCCAGAAATTCTCGCAAAGGCCAAATGGCGCTGGAGCCTTTCCCCTCTCACCTTCACCCACCAAATGACCCGCCTTATCCTTCTCGAACAGCTCTACCGCGCCTACGAGATCGAACGGAAAAGCCCTTATCATAAGTAGAGAGCGTTTTGCAAACGGGACTTTGTCCTTTACAATCCTTTTTTATACCGCTCGTGGCTCAAGAATCGGCTATTAGACGGGAGATCGCAGCCAAAAATTTATAAAGTTGAGTTTAAACTAATTGAGAGAGAAAAGTGCGGGCTGGAACAAGGATAGGCCCTTTTTCTTCAAAACAATCTTTTAGGATAAAAGGAAGATCAAAAGCAACTTGAAAAGCGTGAGAAGCGTTCGTCTCTTCTAAAAATCGGTATAAAGCTGAATTCAGCCCTTTGGCCTTTGTTTTTACCTCAACGAGAAACCAAGGTTTTTTTTCTTTAGTGACAAGGAAATCCACCTCATGCTGATCTTTAGTACGCAGATAATACAGATCAAACTCTCCCAATCCCAAATCAGTCCAATAATGAACCGCTTTTAACAAATGACTTGCAACTAAGTTTTCATGACGCTGCCCTTCATCTTCAATTAAAGACCAATCCCAAAGGTATAATTTGGGCTCTTTGATTAAAGAACGAGCCACATTTTTCGACCAAGGCTGAATAGAAAAACAATAATAAAAAGATTTGAGCACTTTGATCCAGCGGCGAATTGTATCAGAAGAAACCCCCACTTTTTTAGATAAAGAAAAATAGTCCATAGCTTGAGCTGCTTGACTAAGGAGTAAATCAGCAAGTAGTTCCAGTTGGGCCAATTCTTGAATGCGAGTTCCATCCCGAATATCTTCTCGGAAAAGCTGCTCTTTTCGAATCGACTTCCATCGCCTTGAAAAATGGGAAGAACGCTGTAAAAAAGGTTCTGGAAATCCTCCGTGCATGAGTAAAGCCGTCCAATCCTCATCAGAGATGGCTCGAGGAGAACGTAATTCGATTTCTGTCCATTCAGGAGAAACAATTTCCGCGACAGAAAGAGGATGGATACGATAGTAAAAATAGCGCCCCATCAAACTATCTTCGCCTCTTTTATAGATATCTAGCTTAGAACTTCCTGTGACGATGATACGAGCCGTTTTTTCATAAAGGTCGAAAAAACCTTTTAAAAAATTTTTCCACTTGCCAAATTTATGAATTTCATCAAAAACTAAAACAGGTTTTTCAGCGTGAAGCTGATCCAAGCCCGCTTGCTTTGCAATGGCCTTCACACCTTCTAAGAACAATAGTTTTTCAGCCGGGTTGTCCCAATTGAAATAGCTGTGGTTAAGATATTCCCCCGATGCCTCTAAACTTAAAGTAGTCTTTCCCGTTTGTCTTGGCCCCATCATGAAAACCATTTGACGATACCGGGAAAGATGCCTTCTAAGGACTTCTTGATAGATTCTTCTCATACGACTATTTTACGATACATCGTATTTTAGTCGCGACTATTTCACGACATATCGCGTTTTAGTCGGACGCAACATCTTAATAATAAATTTGTTAGATTAAATAAAAGCCGATTTTAAGTTCTAGCGATGAGATACAAAATCAAGCAATTCTAGTGCACAGCCTAAAAAAATAACTTTTATATAATTGATAAAACGTCCAATATATCACACAATGAAAGAAATAGCCTAAACGATCTATAACACTCCAGAGTACGACGAATGGCTGGATGAAGAACCAGCTAAAAGTCAAGTACAGATCCGCTCTCGAATAGCCAACATTCAAGATGAGGGGCACTTCGGAGATCACAAGGAAGTAGGAGATGAAGTGTGTGAGCTAAGGTGGAAGAACGGCAGACGCATTTATTATGGCGAAATTCCAGAAAAAAAAATCATACTTTTGCTAGGAGGAAATAAAAATGGTCAAGACAAAGACATCTGCCAGGCGAAGAAAATTTTCAACAGGCACGTCTCGTCAGATGAAGAAAACTAAAATGAAACTAAAAAAAGGCACTGGCCTTCGAAAAAGCAATCCAAGGGAAGAATTATTGGATGAAGAGTTGATTGGACGCGCCATTTGGGAGTGCCTGAAGAATGGAGACTCCGAAGGTGTAATAGAAGTCATCCGCATCTATTTGGCAGCAGTAAATAAAACACAGATTGCCAAAGAAAATGACATGGCAAGGTCAACAATGTATCATACATTAAAAAGCAAAAATCCAACTGTAAAAACCCTAGCTAAATTAGTCCACGCTTGCATCTAGCCTGAAGAATTCACTTTTTCCAACGCCATAAAATACCCAGAACAAAAAGGGATTTTAAAGGGCAAAAGCCCTTTAACGGGGTTTGGGGCAGAGCCCCAATTATCACGCAATGGGCAAACTAAAAGCCGCTCGGAAATAGAGAATAGAACCATTAAGCAGAGCTGAGCCGACGGCTATGTCGAGGGCGCCTTTTAGATCGAGGGGGATGGAGAGGAATTTTAAGGCCATGCCGAGGGCCATCATGCCTAAAATGAGGATGATGTAAGAGGTGCTATAGACCTCTTTAGCGCGGATAGGCAGAGGGAGAGACGCGATCCGAAGGCAGACGCGCCGAACAGTTTTGGAAAGGACGAAGCGGCCCTTAATAAAACCGATGAGAAGGGCAAGCGAGATGAGAGAAGTGGCCCCTTTTCGCACATCGCCGAAAGCTTGAAAAGAGAAAGAGAGTTGAGGGTCTGCAATAAAGCAGCCTTGAGCGATAAGAAAAATTCCCTTGGCTAAAAGCCAAAGACCGATCGCCATCCAAAGCAATCCAGAACAGATCATCCAACCTTTGTGTTTCATGATTTCCTCATTTACATTCAAAAAAAGTGTACACAAATGGTGAATTATCGACAAAAAATGTTCTGCTACATACAATCCGCTTTCAAGTTTTGCTACGTACGCAGACCCACATAACCATAATGAGGATATAACATGAACGTCGCCTTAGCTTTCACCCGCGTACTTTTTGTCGCGCTGAGCATTTTCTTTCTAACCACTTATATGATTTCTGGACAAGGGGGATATACATCCACGAATTTGCTATTAGGCGTGTTGATGGGATCTGCCTTAGGATGCCTGCTCATCGGCTTTGATATCTTATTTAAACGATTTAATTTGAGAGCTTTTAACATCGCGATCGTAGGACTTTTCATTGGTTATCTGATGGGTCAAGCGTTGGTGTTGATTCTATCGGCCATCTTAGATATCAGCTCAGCATCGATCCACTTAAATCCCCAGACGCTGGAAATCATTCAAATCGCGCTTTTCTTGTTCGGCATTTACACAGGAACGCTGATGTCGCTCCGAGCGGCTGACGAGTTTTATGTCAGCATTCCTTTCGTTAAACTGACTCCGACGGCCCACAAGAAAAAAGATTTACTCGTTGACATTTCTGTTCTTTCAGACGCAAGGATCATCGATCTTGCAGGATCAGGGATCGTCGATCATCACCTCGTGATTCCCCGCTTTTTAGTGAAAGAAATTTATGCGCAAGCAGAAGCTTCAGACGAAATGGTCAGAACCAAAGCCCGCAGATCTTTAGACGTGATCAAAAAGCTGGAAGCAATCTCCGAGCTCGAACTGCGTTATAACGATACCGATTTTCCTGAAGTGAAAGACACAATGAGCAAAATGATACGCCTCGCCCGCCTCCTGGATGCGAACATCATGACAGCGGACATCAGCCGCGTCCAGATGGCCTCAATCGAAGGGGTCCGGATCATCAACCTGCACACTCTCTCCAACGCCCTAAAACCTCTGATGCAAGCGGGAGAAAACATCAAGATCAAGATCCAGCGCTACGGAAAAGAGCCCCGCCAAGGCGTAGGCTACCTGGAAGACGGCACAATGGTCGTGGTCAATGGCGGAGGACAATTTATCGGGGAGACGATCGATGCTCAAGTGCTTTCCGTCAAACACACTTCATCAGGCCGCATGATCTTTTGCAACGCCCTAGATGATGAAGGGGGCTACGAAGAGACGGAGCATCGCCAAACCCGTTACCACAACACTTACCATGACGACCATGAAGAACAATAATTTAGGCATCAAAGGACTCGGCACGGACATCATCGAGATCGACCGTGTCCGAAAAAGCATCGAAAGGCACGGGCTGCATTTTCTCAATCGCCTCTTCACCCAGCGCGAGCAAGATTACTGCTATAAATATAAAGACCCCGTGCCTCACTTTGCCGGCAGGTTCGCCGCAAAAGAAGCGATCGTAAAAGCCCTCGGTACAGGCTTTGGCTCCCACGTCTCCTGGCACGACATCGAAGTGCTGAACGACGAACACGGCAAGCCTTTAGCTAAAATCTCACCACTCGTCTTTGAAGGATTGGGGATCAAAGAGCACACCGAAGTGCTCATATCGATCAGCCACTGCGAGTCTTACGCGACGGCCATGGCTATTTTGGTATGAGAAAAGATCCGAAAATTCTTTCATTTCGGTTTCAAAAGTAATTTCGACTGATTTAGAACTCATCATCCTTGGCAACGGGATTACCTTTTTCATCTTGCGTACTATTTGCTGATTTCGGTAAATTCGATCTTACTGATTAATCACGTGAAAAAATCCTTTGGACAGGCGATTTCTTTTT
>DAINNB010000081.1:2298-7511 GCA_036736085.1 Chlamydiales bacterium | reverse complement strand
AAAAAACTCCGCGGAAAGAATCCAAAGACTCATCTTATTTTCAAATGATCAGATTGATCAAAACAACCCATCCAGATCTATCCAAGCATTAATCATGGCAAAAAAAATTGCTAACAAGCATTACATCAAATTCTCAGAGAAAATCAATCTTTTCCGAAAAATAGCTGAGGCGTTTTTCCTCTTAGGAGAGAAGAATGGAGCCGTAGCTACTCTAACTGATGGGATTGAATTTGTTAGCGAAAATTCCCCCACAGAAAAACAGCAAGTTCTATATTTCGAGCAAATTTCTTTAGATTTAATTCATTTTCAAGCTTGGGATCTATTGAATCAACTTTTCAACGTCTTTACTAGTAGCCACCATTTAAAATTAAAGGAAAGATCAAAAGCTTTTAACAGAGTTTTTCAGTACATATTCGACAATTTAGAATTCAATCAAGGACTAACTATTCTTTATGGCCTAAAAGATAGCATAGAAAAAGATCTACTTATAGAACAACTCGCCGATAACGCCTCGAGCCACCCTGAATGGATTCATGACGCAATCCTTATGCTCAAAAAGATTAAAAATCCTGTAATACAATCCCGAGCAATGCAAATGGTTTCTGAAAGACTTCCTGTTGAGAGTTCTCAAGAACTTGAAGGTTAGGACAAAAAACTGTCCACTTATAGACAGTTTTTTTAAAATCCGTAGTTAAAATTAAACTCAAAGTAATGAGTTCTTTCTTTAGCGAATTGTCCCTCTAAAGAATAACCGTGGTGATAGCCGATATAGAGGCGCATTTTACGTCCAATGCCCTGAAACTTCGAAATTTCATAACCAGCTCGGTAGGTCCCGTCGAAATTCCAATCCAGCTGCTGCAAGTTACGCCACTGCATAGCCAAAAAAAACGTTCCATATAAGCGATAGTAGTAAAACTTCTGCCCTAAAAACCTCACTTCGGTCCCATACTGAAGGTACATAGGCTGCCAAGGGAATGTGGGGTCGCTATGGACATAAGCTCCCGGGAAAACATAAAAACGGACGGCTTCGGTCGCCTGATAGGAAGCTGCAAAGTCGATCGCTTCGATACTTGGATTGAGTCTAACAACATGAGGATGGTTGACCATGTATTCATCGCCCAAGTGGCCCGAAATATGGTAGCCTCTCAAGCGGAAAGACCATTTATCTCTTGCATACGTGATCGGGATGGCCACATAAAAGTCTGTGTTTACCAATTCCGTCCCCCCTCCGTAGTTAGGATGAGGGTCCATGTTGAAGACCGACCAAATACCAGCCTCAATGCCAATCTGTAAATCTCCGTGTCCTAGCACATCAAGCCAACGGTAGATCGGAAAATCGTCGCCGAGAGAAAAGTTCACCGTTTTCACTCCGATCACATGGTCGCCGCTGCGATAGCCTAAAGAATACGTTGCGTTGCGAGGGTCTGCGATCAAAGGCAAAAAGAGCTCGGTCATCTGAGGGAACCAAATCCCCGGAACCTGAGGCCGTTTCACATATTTTTCTCTCAGCTCCTCGTCTTTAAGTGGAACTCCGTCTAAAATATATACATCTTTAACGCCAGGAACATCTTTGACAAAAGAGACAATCGAATTGGCAATCAACCGGTTTTTAGGCAAATTAGCGAGCCACACTTTTCGGTTCTTCACCAAAACCACCACTCGGTATTCCGAGTAGTGCATATCAACCAAAGCCTGAACATACCCTTCAAAATATGGGTCCGTCGCCACAGACACGTCTGTCGGCATCGCATCGCCACGGGTCAATACCACGGCCACTTCTTCCTTAGGCTCAGCTTTCTCTTCAAACAAAGGAACGATCTTTCTTGAAGGAGACAAATTTTCTGTCTCTTCAGCTACAGCCGAACCGTGAACAGAAAATCCCATACAAAGCAAACACGCAAGACTCAATGAACCGACAGATCTCATACGCCAAAACCTTTTCCCTCCTTATACAATCTCAACCTTTATGCGCCAATCCCAAAATAAAACAGCAAAAGAATTTTGAAAGATAAGAGTCTTTAACGGGCTTGGGCTAATCCTGACGGACAAGTTTAAAAATTAACATGCTAGATCCTTTTCAAAGAGAGCATTATCAAAAAAGAACATCGGAAGAAACTGTTCTCTTCATTCAGGGGAACTCAGCTTTTATTTAATACGCATCTATAGATACATGGACTTAGCCTCCCCACTTCGAACTGTTGATCGTGGAATAAAGAACTGATCTTCTCTTGGCAAATCGCTTTGATGAGGGTCTCGCGGGAAGAGAGCTCCAGTTGATAAGACTTAAGACTAGGGCCCACTGACTACTGATAGACGATAAAATAGCGCATTCAAGCTCAACCTCCTAAAAATTAAAGGATTACACACGAATCAAAAATTTAGTTTAACAGGTTTTGCCAGGCCTTTATATCGCTCTAAATCAAATAAAATAAAAATAAAATTTATTCTTAACCGTTTAAATAAAATTATTTAAAACGAAATAATACTTTAAATTATTATAATTTTCTAATTTAACTAGATTTGATATAATATAAAACAAAATGTTTTTATTTAATTAATTTAATTAAAAATAAATAAAATGAATTACTTGAAATCCGGATTATATTCTGTAGGCAACTTATTTGTTAAAGGGTGCAACACCATATTGCCGGGATTGACCTATAGCGCATTAAGTATTGGGTATCAAGATGCTCGTATTAGAATTCTCATGGAAAGCGCCCTCCTTATGGCTGCCGGGATCGATATGATGCAGATAAGTGGAATTTCCAAGACCACAAGCTCCTACATTTGGGAGTGTGGGGCGGATCTATGTGAAGACCTACTTCCCGAAACAGTTTCTAGCGTAGTAAATATAGTTTTCGAAGACGAGCGCATTAGGAGTATTATAGGAGGATTTGCCATAACTATTGCCGGATTAAATGTCATTCAAGCTAGTAGAAAGTTGAGCTCTAAGCTCAATCAAGCGCAAGAAGGAGTTGTTACAAGAGCGTTTCGTTTAAGTGGGACAGCCGCAGGAGTTACCGGCTGCTGTATTGGAATATCGATCATCACATTGGGAACTCTTCGACTACTATTGCAAGATGAATCCGCCCCGCAATTAGTCGCGTATGATAATGAAGAGTCTGATCTAAATCATTTAGAGTCAAATTTGAATTCAGACCAAAGCGTAGAGACTGATTGCATGCCCCCTTTCACACACTCGAACAACTCCGACTTGCTAGCTACAGCCATTTCAGCAGATCCTTCTGAAGAGCCCTTCCCCCCTGATGTTATGATTACCAATGTTCTAAAAGAGACTGATTGTATTTACCCAGATTATTTCCCAGGCTGCAAGCCGGATTGTATTCAGGGTTCTCTACAGATCAAAAGAAATTATCCGTGTATGCCAGGATATCATTCTACTCTTAGCCCAATCACCGGTTCGCGCGCTCATGAAATAGATAGATTGCGACAATATCCAGATGAAAAATTCCGTTTGGCTTTAGAAGAAATGGCTAATAGGATGCACAAATCCAGCTCTAAGGTACGAGACATCATTCATGAGGGGGATTTAAAAGAAGCTATGATAATAGCGGATGAGATGTATTCTCGTTATATTGATCGTTACCGCCCTTATGGGATTCATGAGGAGAATGCCGTGCAACATATAAGTTATGAAGAATGTTCCAAGAATAAGATCAGAAGCAAAGTAAGAAGGACGGGAGCTGATAGGCAAAACTGGACGCAGATCGTGACGGTGTGTGAAAAAATTCACCACAAAGAATTTGTTGTTCCTAGAGGTGTTATAGCTATTCATGAATTAGGACACGTGGAGGAAAAAAAGGCTGGTAGCACCGAAAAGGGGTCGGAGCTATTCACTATCCTTAGAGACATGATCAATTTGCATCGGATTCGCAGCCAAATTTATGGTCTTGATCCGGATGTTGAAGTAGATTACGGGAAAAATATTTCGGTTATTCCAAGAAGAAGCTTCGGATGCCACCCAAGCAAAGTTAAACAGCCATTAGGCAAATTCATTGCTTTCTACTCTAAGCTCTCGCGTACGAAACTAGATTTGGCCGACACAGTGTTTTCTCCAGAGTCGATTGAGTTTCTCACTTCTTGCGAAAAATAAAGAAAAAGCAACTTATAATGTATTTTGAGTATTTTTGGTAACAGTCATCGATCTGTCAAAAGCTCGCTTCTTTCTCTCTAGGAATTTATTCAAAACTCAACCTCAATCAAAGGGAGAAGTATCATGAAAGAACAATTGTGTAAAGACCAAGAGCTTGGAACAGAAGACCCAATCTAGGGTAAAATAACTCGAGATTTATACCGTTCATAACTCAATCTCGTCCAATAGCCGATTCTTGAGCTGCAAAGGGCAGCCGAAAAGGATACAGCCTCAGACCGCTATAAAAGCAAAATAAAGCACCGATAACAAGGACGACCGCAGGGCCAAAGCTCACTGCAAGAAGGCCTCCTAATGAAGGACCGACGGCTCCTCGAATTCCAGCGAGCACAACATTGACGCCAGTATATCTAGAACTATCTTCTTTGCCTGCAAAAATAGGACCTGACATATTCCAAACCAAATGGCTGCCCCCCTGTCCTATGCCGTAGAGGAAATAGGCGCCATAGAGCCACCAGCCGCTCCACAAAGAGAGAGCGAGAAAAAAAGGAAAAAGACCGACGAGAAGAAAAACCCAGCTGGCAAGCCTTTCTATGGGGACTTTGTTCATCCATTTAGACCAAAAGGGGGAAGAGAGGGCAAACCCTAAACCCTTGGCAATAGACAGAGCCACCGCCATTTCTAAATAGCCAATATGCAAATCATCGACTGCAAAAATAGGCAAAGCGGGCTGGATCAGCATGATTCCAAAACCGCAGAGCATAAAACCCCATTGGAATCTTGCAAAATCGGGACGGCTATGCATTAGCCGCCAACTGTCGCGCCAAGGCCGAATGATCTTTTCTTTAAAAGAGACTTTTTCAACAACAGGAACATCATCGACCGGAATTTTAGACTGTACCCATAAAGCCGAAAGGCCGATCAGAGCTGCAACAAAAAAACAGATCTTCCAAAGACCGCTCTCTAAATCGAGCAATCCGCCGACCGCTAAAGAGAGCCCCACGCCTTCAATGTATCCCAAAGCCGAGCTGATGGAAAAGATCCGATCTCTCGTCTTGGGCATATTCCGTTTTAAAATCTCTACCCAAGAAGGAATGGCCGC
>DAINNB010000081.1:0-2288 GCA_036736085.1 Chlamydiales bacterium | reverse complement strand
AACATATAATTGACCGCCGCCGCCGCCAAAAACCAAGGAGTATCAATCCAAGGACAAAGTAAGAACGGGGCTCGCATAAAAAAACCAGCCCAGATCACATTTTTTTTTAAACACCGAGGTTTCCAATAAAAAGACAAAATCGTGACGACTGGCTTCAACATGGTCACTAAAGAGATTAAAAAAGCTGAAGCGCCGAGATCTTTATATAAGATAAAAGAAATAAAGCCATACAGAGTAAATAAAGGCTCGCTGAGCAAATTGCTCCAAACAAGGGCCCTACTAGTGATTTTTTCACTCATGAGAAAGTCTCTATTTCTGACTTAAACAGTTTACCCCACTTTTTATTTTCCCGAAACACAAACTATCTCTCTTATTGTAAATAACTTGCAATCGCATCAAAAAATCTCTCCCAAAAGAAAACGCTTGCCAAGCAGCCTAAAAATCAAGTATACTCCCTCTCTTACATCCTAAGGGGCAATAGCTCAGTGGTTAGAGCAGCGGACTCATAACCCGTCGGTCCCTGGTTCAAGTCCAGGTTGCCCCACATTTTATCTCGCTGATTATCAGCAGCATAAGAAATCAATTGGCTCTCACTAAAATGTTTGTTAGACTCGGATGTCCACTGGCTGACCACTAAACAGCAAAAGTCTACATCGGAGGACAAACAATCGCATGGCTAACTCTTTGAAAAAACAGACACAAGGAGACGCCATGAACCTACCGCCCGGCATTGACCGATTGACCCTAGACGAAGGGGCGCCTCGTTATCGGGTGCGCATCCGCATCAAAGGCCACAAGCCCCTCTCTAAAAATTTTAAAAACCTCACTCACGCCAAACAGTGGAAACGGATCACTGAAGGCCAAATTGAAAAGGGGCTTTATGTCAGTTTTTCGAGAGCTGACCAGTACACGGTATCCCATGCCATCAATCGATATCGCAAAGAGATTCTCCCTTACAAGACCAAAGATGGAAACAATGTTGCGCGGCACTTGGATCGATGGGAAAAAGAATTAGGGCATCTCAAACTAAGCAGGCTAACTCCATCTGCAATCGCTGAAGTGCGCGATCGAATGCTTAACGAAAATATACGTCCTGAGAAACTGCGCTCTACCAGCACTTTATCGAGATATTTGGCTAGTTTCTCGCACGTTCTAAGTACAGCCACCCGTGAATGGCAATGGATAAATGAAAACCCCTGTTTGAAGGTGCGAAAACCAAAAGCTCCTCCCGGCCGCATCCGTTATTTGAGCCGAGAAGCACTCTCTCGACTAGCAGAAGAATGCAAAAAAAGCCAAAACACCAACCTTTACCTCATCTTTTTAATCGCTGTGACTACCGGCGCAAGAAAATCGGAAATACTCGAATTAAGGGGAAGGGATGTTGATCTAGAAAATCGTTTGCTGCTGCTATCTGATACCAAAAATAGCGATTGCAGAACATTGCCGATCAGTGAGCAAGTATTCGACCTCATCAAAAACCGCCCTATGGCAAGAGACGAGCTCTTGTTTCCATCGCCAGAAAATCCTGAGCAACCAATTTGCATACGTTCAGCTTGGGAAAAAGCTGTTCAACGGGCCGGACTTCACGATTTCAGATTTCACGACGTCAGGCATACAACAGCAAGCTATTTGACCATGGGAGGTTCTTCTACTCGGGAAGTGGCTGAAATCTTGGGTCACAAAAGTTTACAAACCACAAAAAGGTATTCGCATTTAGCTAATGTCCACAAGAAGAATATTGTCGACCGCTTGGAGAAAATGATCTATGAAAAGCCTCAATGAGGATGAACTTTTTGAACGTCTAAATCGACGGTGGGAGGATCACAAGGTTACCCATGCAGAAATCATTTCTCCCGATTATGAGGCTTGGGGAAGGGCTCGAGAATGGGAGTATCATCAGGCAGTATGCTTATTGGCTGGAATGACCCCTCTATCCAAACCCTACTTTGATATCCTCATCTCTGATCGCTCACCTTTTGATTTTATCCATTGGATTACCTACTATCCTTTCAAGCCCCAAGATCAGAACCGTTTGATTAACATCGACCGGCTGATCAAAACATTAATTCCGAATACCAAACTCCCAATTCAACCAAAAACGCTTCTGGCTCAATGCAAATCTCACATTGGCATTGCCCAAAGTATCCCCGAACCGCTGATAACAGTGATTGAACAATTTGGCCGGCATCCTTCCCTAAATCTTCCCAATGTCTTCAGGTCGCTGGAGCTAAACCAGGGCGATTTAACTAAAATTTTTTGATAGAAGATGTGCTAATATGGCATAGTAA
>DAINNB010000080.1:0-7617 GCA_036736085.1 Chlamydiales bacterium | reverse complement strand
GAGCAATCGTTGAAAGACGGGCCGCCAAAATTCAGATAATCTAAACGGGCGCAGCATAAGTCCGTCCTTGCAGGATACTGCTCTCTCGAAGTATAAACAAAAAGTATGATTGAAATACGAAAAGTGCAGACGCCAAGCGGGCGTCGCATCAGCATGTTTTTACAAAGCCAAGAGCATCATGTCATCGATGCGAAAAATTTGATGCTGTTTCCCGCCCTGATCGACCCCCATGTCCATTTCCGCACTCCTGGCGCAGAACATAAAGAAAATTGGGAAACGGCAGCTAAAGCTGCGATAGCAGGAGGCGTAACAACCGTCTTCGACATGCCGAACAACATGCCTGCTTGCTACAATCGAGAGCGTTTCGAAGAGAAGAAGAAGCTCATTGATGAACAGTTGAGAAAAGTAGCGATCCCTTTGAGATATTATTTATATCTTGGAGCCGATGAACACCATTTAGATGAAATGGCTGGACTCTCTAGTGAAATTGTGGCCGTTAAAATCTACATGGGCTCTTCAACTGGAGATCTACTAATGAACCATCCCGAAGCGCTCGATAAGGCGTTTCGTATCGCAGCGGAAAACGACATCATGATCGCAGTCCATGCGGAAGATGAAAAACTGCTGCAGACGAGAAGAGAACAATATGCAGGAGAGACTGACCCCTCTTTCCACTCGCAGATCCGAAGCAGTCAAGTCGCCGTCCAAGCTCTGCAGCAAGCTCTCGGCTTAGTGGAAAAATATAAAACAAGACTTTATGTAGCTCATGTGAGCACAGTGGAAGAGATTGCGCTTATCCGGGAAGCGAAATACAAAGGATTGCCTGTTTATGCAGAAGCGACTCCCCACCATCTTTTTTTAACTGATGAGGCGTACGCGACGCTTGGAACAAAGGCGCTCGTCAATCCCCCTCTTCGCTCAAAAGCCGATGTAGCGGCTTTGTGGGGCGCCATAGAAGATCAAACGATCGATACGATCGGAACCGATCATGCGCCTCATACTTTGGAAGAGAAGGCAAAGCCCTTTGGACAGGCCCCTTCGGGATTTCCGTCCATTGAGCTCTACTTCCCCCTTTTGCTCAATGCATACCATGAAAACAAGTTGACCCTTGCGCAAATTATTTCACTCACTCATACTCGTCCTCAAGAGATTTTCCGCATCCCGCGCAACGAAGATGTGGTGCTGGTCGATCTCGAAACCGTGCGGACAGTTGATGATGCGCAGCTACATACAAAGGTCAAGTGGTCTCCCTACCAGGGACTCACATTAAAAGGCTGGCCTCGCTACACCATCGCATCTGGCCGTCTTTTCGATGTGCAAGCTCTATGAAAAACTGGTATCCTTCCCATCCTGCCATCTACGATATTGCAAAATCTTATGCATTCAATGCGGAAAACGGGCCCTTTTTTTCCGGATCCATCCCCAAAAGACCCGAAACTAAGCGCCGGATTGATTTCTTAGGATTTTCTCTCCGCTCTCCTCTTGGAGTGCCAGCGGGCCCTTTGCTCAACTCCCGATGGGTCAAGCTCGCATGCCAGCTCGGTTTTGATCTGCCTGTTTATAAAACAATCCGCAGTTTTGCCCATCCTGCCCACGCTTTGCCCAACATGATTTTTGTCGAGCCCGATTCACCAAAAACGGCCCATGCAAGGACTGCCATGCCGCCTGATTTAGCGCATTTAACCGTCACAAATTCATTCGGAATGCCTTCCCAATCCCCCGATTTTCTCCTTAAAGACATCGCGAAAGCGCATGAGTATTTAGAAAAGGGCCAGGCGCTCATCGTTTCTATCGTGGGAACCCCAAACCAAGGCGTCAGCTTTGCAGACGATTTTGTTCGAGCAGCTCTTTTAGCTAAAGAAGCGGGGGCCAAACTGATCGAAGCAAATTTTTCTTGTCCCAATGTAGGCAAATCGGAAGGGTGCCTTTATATGTCGCCAGAGACAGTCAAGGTATTTGCGTCTGCACTCGTTAAAGCAATCCACCCCATTCCTTTGATTATCAAAGTGGGACTTTTCCCCGATGAATCGCTGCTGCAGAAAGTGCTCATAGAAGCTGCAAAAGCTGGCGTCCGCGCAGTGTGTGGCCTCAATTCAGTCAGCATGGAAGTCGTAGATACTGAAGGAAAGGCAGCCCTAGGCCCTACGCGCCCCTCAAGCGGTGTTTGCGGCGCAGCCATTCGGCCAAAGGCCCTTGAATGGATGCGAAAAGCCTCCCTCATTAACAAAAAAGAACATTTAGATCTCACCCTCATGGGCTGCGGCGGCATCGTCGAACCGAGCCACTTTGACGAATTTCTCGAAGCCGGGGCCAAGATCGCTATGGCTGCCACGGGCATGATGTGGGATCCTTATCTGGCAATGAAATGGCATGAGGAACACACATGAAAACTTGGCTCGTTCGCGAACTTTTTTCTATCGGCGCTGTACGCTTTGGGTCGTTTACTTTAAAAAGCGGCCTTGTTTCCCCCATCTATATCGACCTTCGATTAACAATCTCCCGACCTGACCTGCTCGTAGCTATTGGAAAGATCCTTTATGAGACCGTGAAGGAAGCTTCTTTCGACCTCCTTTGCGGAGTTCCCTACACAGCTCTTCCTTTTGCGACAGCCATCTCAATTCAACAACAAGTACCTTTGATTTTGCGGCGCAAAGAGAGAAAAGAGTATGGGACAAAAAAAATGGTCGAAGGGATTTTCCATGCCGGCCAAACTTGCCTAATCATCGAAGACGTCGTCACAACAGGAAGCAGCGTCGCGGAAACAGCTCTTTCTCTCCAAGAAGAAGGGCTACTTGTGCAAGACGCCGTTGTTTTAGTGAACCGAGGCCAAGGGGCGGAGCGGGCCCTATCGCAAAAAAACATTCGGCTCCACTCGGCGCTCACTCTTCCCGACATTCTACAAGAGCTGCTTTCCGAAAAGCTCATCAGCCAGCAAACAGCCGATGAAACAAAAACTTTCATCCAAACCCACCAATCTCTATGACAGAGCAACTCAGTTATTTAAAAAGAGCCTCCTTAACACGACACCCCATCGCCCAAAAGCTCTTTAAACTGATGGAAGATAAAAAAACAAATCTTGCCGTCGCCGCCGATAGCACTTCGCAAAAGCACGTCCTCGAGCTCGCCGACGCCCTCGGCCCTTCCATTTGCTTATTTAAAACCCACGTCGATATTCTTTCCGATTTTACGCCAGATTTCGGAAAACAGCTTCAAGAGATTGCAAAACGGCATCAGTTCGTTATTTTTGAAGATCGTAAATTTGCCGACATCGGCCAAACATCCGCGCTGCAATATGCCGGCGGGATCTACCGCATCGCCGATTGGGCAGACCTCGTCAATGCCCATATCGTTCCTGGCCCTGGCATCATCGAAGGGCTCAAAACAGTCGGCCATCCCAAAGGCCAAGGGCTCTTGCTCCTCGCCGAAATGAGCAGCCAAGGCACTCTCGCCAAAGGAGCCTACACAAAAAAAGCAGCTCTGTTAGCGGAACAGTTCAATGATTACGTCGTCGGGTTCATCTCACTGCGTAAGATCAGCTCAAATCCCACCTTCATCCACATGACCCCCGGAGTCAAACTCAAACCCGGAAAAGACTCTCTAGGACAGAGCTATCGCACTGTAGAAAAGATCATTGGCAAAAACCTCAGCGACCTCATCATCGTTGGCAGAGACATCACCCACGCAAAGGATCCGCTCCAACAAGCTCTTTTATATCAGCAAGCCGGCTGGGAAGCTTATAAAAGCAGTCGAGATCTTAGATAGGTTCACAGCTTTTTTAAGGACTTCATCCTTAACAACCTACCAAAGGGCTGAAGCCCGTTGGATTACCCATTGATTTTTTTATAAATGGGATTGTGCTGGATAAAAATAAAAAAATGTGTATTAGCAAGTAAGGGCTATTAAAGGCCAGACAAGGTAAGCGCACGCGTATGATGTTATATAATCGACTTCAAAAACAACTCTCTTTCACCTTACTTCTTACAGCCGTCAGCATTCATGCGCAAACGGTCACTCCGCTGCAATGGGCCCTTCTCGGCGGTCAGTCGGGCGGGACCAATGCATACGCTGCCATTGTTTCTCCTTCTGGGACTTTAACGAATATCAGCCCTAGCTTAACACCTACTAGCATCATTTATAGCGTATCAATCAATCCTTCAGGCTATGGCCTTATCGGGGGAAGCGATGGAAGCCTACTCAACTCTGCCTACGCTGCAACAGTCTCTCCTTCAGGGATTGTGACTCAAATCCCTTTTACTCCCGATGGAACGATCAATAGCGTCGCGATCAATTTATCTAACTATGGCCTCATTGGGGGCAATGACATGTCTTCAGGCTATGTCGCGATGATCTCGCCTGTCGGCCTAGCTACCCAAGTGCTCTTGCCTAGCTCCAGCACCGATATTCATAGCGTTGCCATCAACAATGCCGGACAAGGCCTTGTCGGGGGCGTTGATGTGAGCAATAGCTTCGCGGCGCTCGTTTCTCCTTCTGGCACAACTACATTAGTTTCTGGATTGCCTGTAACAGGAGAAATGCTTAGCGGTTCTATCAATTATTTTGGGGAAGGGCTTCTAGGAGGAACTAATGGAAGCAACGCCTACGCAGCCACAGTCTCTCCATTAGGAACAGCAAATGCTATCACTCTTCCAGGAGGCATTACTACAGGAAGCATTAATAGCGTGTCTCTAAACGACTCAAATTATGGACTGCTCGGAGGGCAAAACGGCTCTGATCCTTATGCAGCCCTAATCTCTCCCACCAGTTCTCCTACATTTATAAGCCTTGGCGCAACCAATGGAATGATCAATAGCGTCGCGATCAATGAATTTAATCAAGGGCTCGTCGGTGGAGTTCAAAATACAAATGAAGCCTACGCGGCTTTAATTTCTCCCACAGGCCTAGCGACGCCGCTTGATCTCTCCTCTTTAGGCATTTCAACAATCAACAGCGTAGCGATCAATGACTATGGCCAGGGGCTGATTGGAGGCCAATCGAATACGACAGCCGGTTACGCAGCGCTCGTCTCTTCTTCAGGTGTGGTTGTGCCTTTATCGCTCAGTCTTGCCAATGGCATGATCGAAAGTGTAAGCCTTGGGATGCTCTCTCATATCCCTACCGACTCTCTTCAAGGCAACAATTTAATTTTTGCTAACTACATCAATGAGTTCGCTCCAGAAGACGCTTTTTATTTTGTTCCGGCTACTTTAGACGGGACCTTAGAAGATGCTTTGGAAAGCGCAGCGCCGACGCGCAACGCAATTTCTTTATGGACCGCAATCGACAACTCATTTTATATCATGACGGACCTTTCGACGCATTTATGCGCGCAGCGCTTCATTCACCGCAGAAAATATGAGCCGCCTGTAAAATCATCTATTTTCTCTAAAACAGAAGAAATGAAGTCGGAAGATGAACTGTTAACGTCGTTTAATATTTTGTCCAAAGGCAAAAAAACAGACCAACAATGCGATCCAAATAATGAAACCAAATATCCCTATACGATTTGGTTTGATGTCATTGGCGCACTTGCCTATCAAAAATCGCAAAGGCAAACTCCCGGATTAAATCATTTCGTCGGCGGCGGTATTTTAGCATTAGATGACAAAGTCGGCGAGACCGCAAGACTCGGCGTAGGCCTTTCGTATCTTTATACACATGTCCACGAGAAAAAAGGAGCAGGCCACAGCAATATCAATCAAGAAGATGTTTTTGCTTACGCCTCTTGGACTGGAAAGAACTTTTATCTCGATCTAGCAGCTTGGGGAGGCCCCGTCCAAATCGACCAGGTACGCGACATCCACATGACGGGATTTACATTTAAATCCTCTTCCCATCCCAATGGATGGCAAGCTCTGCCTCACATTGAAATCGGCTTTAACACCAACAGAGCCAAAAGTACGCAAGACACTGTGCTGATCTTCAATCCTTTTGCCATGTGCGATTGGTCGAATGCTTGGCAAAGAAGCTACAAAGAACATGGAAGCGGTCCTTTTAATGCAGGACAAAGATATCGCTATGGCTCGCTTCTGCGCACAGAAGCCGGCATACGCCTTTACACCACGCTGTTTTTCGACTCATGGAATTTAACGATCCAAGAAAAAGGAAGTTATGTAAACGTACAATCCTTCCATCCAGGCAAAGTCAATGCATACCTTGTCGGGTTCCCCGGTTCATTCACCGTGCAAACGCTAACCGCAGCTCAAAATTTGGGAGTAGGCCAATTCTCCCTTATCTTCGATCCTGTCAAACCTTACTACCCCAAAATCATGACCTTCTATCAAGGCGAGTTTGGATCTAAATTCCAGTCTCATCAAGCAACACTGGAATTTTTCCTCACATTTTAAGCCGGCCGCACTTTCTTAGGATGACAGGCTTCCGCATACATCCGTTCCTGGATGTGTAGCTTGGGTCACCCCAGGAAAACCTTTTAACATTTCAAAAATTTTAGTTGCAGGAAGACTAATGCAATAAACGCTCACTAATTCACGTTGAACTGCGCAAACCGCCCAGCGATGATGCCCATCAATTACGTAATCATCTTCTGAAATAATAAAAGGATCGCCATCTTTGCAAGGAGTCCATACCCCATCCAACCAGTCTTGCGTCATGCTCGCAACTTTTTTAGCCACCAAATTGCACTGAGAAGGATGCAACAGATCTGCCCGCACTGTTTCATTCCCTACTGAAATGCCCTGGCCTTCTAAATGTCTAGAAAAATTTCCCATCACTTCATGAGTGAATTGAGGCATTAAATTTCGTACAATCCCTAAATTACCCTCGCACATCTGTGCATATCTTGAGTCAGAACATAAATCGGTCATCTCTTTAGCGTCTCGTAGAAATGCTTTTTTGCTCTCATCAGAAGAACCCATAACTTCTTGAATTGGAAAAAACCCCATAGCTTGCTGAGCTGTCTGATAAATCAACCACGCCTCAGAAGCCAAAAACATACCCACTGCAGCATACTGGCCCCAACGGATCAATTTTGTGTTGAATTTCTCCCCTTGGCTTTCTTCTTTCGCTGAAGCCGCAGATTCAAGCAAGGCGCGACTTTCACCCAGAATTTATTGATCATCTTTTACAGCAGAGCGAACTTCTAAACGTTTTATTTTCTGATTGATTTGCTGGTTTAATACCCTCCATCCAGCTTGAGATTTTTTGAATTGCAGGCAATGAGCTTCCAAAGATTCAATTTTTCTTTTTAATTCAAAGGCATCCTTTAAACCATTTACTAATTTCATTTCTTCTTTACATCCACTTATTTCTCTTTCAATTCTAGATCGACTATACAAAGAATTAACAACGCCAGACATGAAAAAACTCCTTAAAATTACATTAGTTTTATATATTAAAAACCCAAGATCACGCTGATATTATAAATCAAAGAGGCAAAAAAATATACATTTATAAAAAATAAAAAACATTTACTTCTTCACTTTTCTTCTTGCAATCGGAGAATCGACTATTATACTGTTTCAAAGCTTGTTCTTGCGTCGCAAAACACTAACGTTAAACAAGATAAAAACATGAAATAACAAAATGAACACAGATAAAGCAAAAATATGTTAGCGTTTTTTAGAAATGTCCTACCTTTGCGTTTTTTTAAAATGTCCGCTT
>DAINNB010000079.1:0-7648 GCA_036736085.1 Chlamydiales bacterium | reverse complement strand
CAAAATTTTGAGGACCTTCTTGTCAAAAACCGATTCTTCAAGTTGTTTCGGTATACTTTTAAGAAACCGGAAAAAATACCAGGAAAACTCGATCCTATAAAGCAGCAGGAGTTCATAGAAGCATACAAGCATTTAAAGGGGAACTTGGGACCTGATGACGAATTGTGTTTTTGGACGCAGTACACCCTGAATATCAGTCTCAAGCAGTTTGTGGATGGATCAAAAAAGGAGAATGCAAGACGCTGCAAACTACAGGTAAACAAAAGCGTTTACACTTTGTAGGAACGTTGAATTTAACAGATCTGAGTGTGATGGTGCACGAATATGAGACGATCGATGCAGATGCCATGATTCGTTTTTTTAAAGACCTAGAATCTGAGAAAAAATGGGGACAGATCCATATCATCTTAGACAATGCAGCAGCCCACAAAAACCACAAATTGATCGACTACCTTAAGACATCTCGGATTCGACTACATTACTTGCCTCCCTATCCACCAAATTTGAACCCGATAGGGCGACTGTGGAAGGTTTTTAGGGAAATGACGTTGTATAACCGGTGTTTTGCGAGTTGCTGGGATTTTTTTGCGGAAGTACGCAGCTTTTTGCAGACAAAGTCCACCGACTTCGGAGGGTCCTACGGGAACGGATCAATGACAATTTTCAAATTATCCATTTAAACCCAATCAAATTAGGTTAAACAAGGCTTGGGTGCCTTTGAACCGGAAGCACTATATATCAAAAGATTGCTCTTGGAAAGATCATTGTACTAACTTTGGGATCATTTGTTTTTCTAAAAAGAAAGAAACGTCATCGAGTTCTTTAGTAACTCCGTCGGAATCGCCTTCTTCCGAAAGAAAAATTAGTGATGCTCTATCTCAATCTGGGCCTGAAAAACCTAAACAGCCGCAGTTTCGTTCTGTAGAAGATCTTCTTTTCGCTATAAGGAATAAATCATCGCAAAAGAGAGCTTAAAAGTAATGGTTTTGAAGAAGTGATTTCAACAGCGATTGGCATGGCCGTTTTTTGCTAAAAGACTTTGACGAAATTGACCTTTTCGACCGGTATGAAGCCCTCTTTAATCGCCCTTGGCTAGCTCCTCCGCTTAGGCCAATTTAGATTGGCTTAAGCATCCTAATTTCATTGGCTTACCTCTTTAGTTTATGTGGTTCGTTAATAATTAATTTTTTTGTTGTTTTATTTCTTTAAAACAATTCTTTTGTAATATTTGGCGTTATCTTTTATAGTTAAGCCGATTAAAAATTGTTTTTAGGTATTTATAATGAGTTCTACATATCCTATTTCGGGCAGCTTTTCGGGTAGCAGAAGAAGAGGTGATGACTACTACGAACTTTCTTCGAAAGAGAAGGTCCAGAGATACGAACCTTATTCTTCATCTTGGAAAGAAAAAAGCGAAGGTCAACGAAGTGGTTTGTCTCAAAAATGGGAAAGAGGCGTATCTCTTGATGATGATGAGAGGGCAGGGTATCGTTCTTTTTTAGACAGAGGGGTTAAACCTGTCAAAGATGGTTTTATTCACTTGCTAGAGGAAGAATATTTAGAGAAGATAAAAAACGAAAAAAATGTAGCTAAACTCAAAATAATATGGAAAGAGTGGAAAGAAGATCCCTATTACCATGACAGCGCGTTGGTTGAAAGCTATTACATCAACCAGCTCGCGAATTTAAGGGCTTATGATCTCGTCTTGGCTGAATGGGAGGGAATTCCTATGGATTCTCCTAGATTAAAAGAAGTTCGATTATTTAATTCCTATGTTGCATCTATAAAACACACAAATATAGTCACAATCGATCAAAAAATGCTCGATCGAATCCATAGGGCCTCTTCTAACAGTTTTGCGAACTATCAAGATTCTCCATTGTTTAAAATTTATCAAACATTCAATGAGCTGCATGCTACGAGACAGGCGGATATATACACATATCAGATCTATTTGGATTTGGCTAAATTGAATGGCAGTTATGAGGAAACTTTCAGAGCCTATCTGGCTGCAAAAAATCTATCAAAAACAGACCCAATCACCGAAATGATCTATGTCGATTGTTTAGTCGCCCAAAGAAAATTTGAAGAAGCTGAAGCAGAAGTTAAGAAGAGTCTTGTAGGCAAGCAAAATCCAAACGGAATGGTGGAAATCGATTTGCATGATCTCTCTCATGGAGTGGGATACATCTTAGTGAGAAAATTTATCAAATCGAAACAAGCCCCTCATCATTTTTATGTCATCCATGGAATCGGACAAGAGGAAGATCGAAATTACCTTGCTTTCAAAAAGTTTTTAAAAGAAAAGTTTAGTATAGATCCTTTGATCTCATCTGAATGGTCTTGGGAAGACCACCCTCATAACTTAGGGATTATTTGTTTGAAGAAAAAAGAGGCTGAAAGCTTTTCTTCCGAAAATAAGTTTAGTTTTGCTGAAGCCGAAAAACCCAAGCAGCCGCAGTTTCGTTCAGTAGAAGATCTTATTTTTGCTCTACGCAACAAACCGTCTCAAAAGAATTAAACATCTCCCACCATTTGAAAGCCTGCAGTTAGCAGGCTTTCAGCTCTGTACATGACATTTTTTTCACGACCCGCTCAGAAGCCTCGCTAGAGGACGCAGAGCGCACGGAGAAGGCTCTTTTTTTCTCTATGTGCTCTGCGTCCTCTAACGAAGCTTCTGAGCGGGTGGTAATTTTTTTTGTCGTGTACAGAGGTTTTTTCGATCTTCGTTTTTCTATCCGATTGATAATCAGAGAGATATGTTTTTATTGGTCTTTCTATTTGTCAATTATTTTATTGACTTTTCGTTGTTTTTGTGTTAAAATTAAACCATGACAGGTGGTTATGGTTAGTTTAATTAAGAGTTCTGTTGAGTTGGTAAATTCTAGCTTTCCGTCATCTTCTCTTGAAGAGTTGGGCGGTTGCGTGAAATTGTTTATAGAAAATTGTTTTCGTCCTCCTGTTTTTTCTGCTTCATTAAGAGAGATCGCCGACAAATTTAAATCTGAAAAAGAATTCCGTGATTTTTGCATAGCTCACGGTGTCAACATAGACAACCATATAATCAAGCGCATCGGAGATCGCGTCAGAGACAACCTTCGAATTAATCCGAATGATATCCAGCCGGGAGATACTGTTCTCTGGTCTGCTCCAGAGCATTGCTGTCGTCCTGAGCATAAAGAAGGAGCTTCTCCTAAGTTATTGGAAAATCTTGAATTGGCGGAGTCCCTTATTCAGTATGTGCAGGAAAAAGTACCTAACGTTGCGAATTATCTTTCAAAGACTTTTACAAAAGATGATCCTGAACATATAGATGCTTTTAAGAAACGTTTGCAATGCCCCTCATGGCCTACTGCACCGGATGCTCTGAAGACGGCAAAATCTGCTGTCAGCAAGATCAAAGAGAATAAAATGGGAGTATGTCAAGACCTTGCTCTTGTCGGTATGTTGCGTGCTTGGCGGAAACATCCAGATCAAAACGTTGAAATGGCTTTTCTTTTAGGTGGGCGTCACGTTTTTTTAATCATCAATAGAAAAGAAGGCAGCAATCCCTCGGATTATAAAACTTGGGGAAATGATTGTGTTATCTGCGAAACGTGGGCTGGAAGAACTTATCCTCTTGCCAAGATAGAAGAGGAGCTGTTCGATTTTTTAGGAGAGCTGCGCGATGATTATCAAGGAAGCGAGATGAGCTATCCTTACATGAGGCCATTTGATCCGCAAACCCAAAAAGTTGTTATTTGTTTTAAACCTCTTTCTCAAGAAGATAAAAAGTTGATTCTAACAGAGCAAGGCCAGTTTGCCTCCATCGAATACGCAGATCCTAGCATCTTTGAAGAGTAACTTGCTTAAGAAGGGATTTCTTTAGGAACGGTGATCGAGAAGACCATGTTATCTCCGTAATAGAATTTATTCTCCCCAGGTTGAAGAGGCACTTGGCGCTTACCCCAGGAATCCTCTCCTTTGGAAACATCTTGATTAGCATGATTAAAGAGTTTCCAATGACCGTCTTGAGGCATATAGGCTGCAAAAAGAGGGTCTTGGCCAGGACGATAGGTAAGGACAACCACTGGATCGTCTCTCATATAATTTAAGTGCGCAGGCAAGATAATCTGTTTGCTTTTGTCAATCCCAACTTGTCATTGAGGAATAAAGCATTTTGGAGACGGTCTTTATCTATCCCTTTAATAGAAGTAGAGTTTAAAGCCCGATACGGTGCGCCAAAATTTTTTTGTCTACTTTCTGTTTCCGCTCGGATCTCTTGCTTTAACCTAAAATTATCCTTCCATTCTCTTTCCGAGAACAAGCCTTGGTCAAGTTTTCTTAAATTCCAGTCGCAGATTTCTTGTTGTTTCTTACTCAGATCGCTCCAAGTCTCGTCTTTCCATTCCCATAAGCGGTTGAATTTGTCTTCTATTGCTTTTTCTTGAGCTTCTTCGTTCATTCCTGCTTGAGACTGAGAAAAAATAGATTTGAAGAGGCCGCCTATAAGTCCTGCTTTTTTACATACATTTGCGTCAAAAGCTCTGGCCTGCTCTGGAGTGAGCTCTTCTGAACAAAAATTCCTAATAAAGTTATTCCTGATAGGGCTATGTTTCCAGTCGAAATCTGCTGACATAAAGCTCCTCTTTAATTATGTTTTTATAATAAAAAGTGATTAATTTAAATACAAAATTTAATTACTTGTTTAAATGTTTGGTCTTGAATTTCTTGCTCAAAAGGAGAATGATCTGTACTTTAAGTATACCCGTTCCACCTCAATCGCGCCCAAAATGACCGCATTCAAAGGCTTTTAATGTGGTCATTTTGGGTGCCATTGAGGTGGAACCACTATATACCGAAGAAAGCCGATTCTTCAGCTTTCTTCCGTATAGGACATGGGACGAAGTCCCATCTTCATTGCGGCTATTTTTCAAGCTTTCCATTTTGCAGAATGTATCTCTTTGAGCATAAATTGGCGAGCTCTTGGTCATGAGTGACGAGGATGAGCGTTTTATTGTGGCTCTGAGCGCAAGAGAGGAGGATGTCTCCGATTTGTTTAGCGTGGGCGCGGTCGAGGTTCCCTGTGGGCTCATCGGCGAGGAGAATGGAAGGATTGTTGCAAAGGGCTCGGGCGATGGCAACGCGCTGTCTTTCTCCTCCGGAGAGGAGCTTGACGGGGAATGAAGCCCTCTCGGCGAGACCTACTTCTTCGAGGAGCTGAAGTCCTTTTTGAGGAGAGAGAGGGGATCTGGCGATCCTTGAAGGCATGAGGACGTTGTCGAGCGCGGTAAAATCTTCGAGAAGATTATAGGATTGAAAGACAAAGCCGATGTGGCGTCTGCGCAGCTCGGCGCTTTTTCGGGGAGTGGCGAGTTCGCCTGCGATAAGGAGCTGGCCCCTGTCAGGAGGTTCCAGCGTGCCGAGGATGTGAAGAAGTGTAGTTTTCCCTTCCCCTGAACGGCCGCAAATGGCGATGGTATCTCCTAAGTTAGCTTCTAGAGAGACATCGGAGAAGACGGTGAGCGGTTGGGGCGAGGTAAATGTTTTAGAGAGGTTTTTGGCGGAGAGGATCATTCGGACCTCAAAACGCTAGAGGCTCGAATGCGAGCGGCTTTTAAGGCGGGGATAAGGCCGGCTGCGAGAGAGAGGAGCGGCGTGGCGATGAGGACGAAAAGAAGGGCGTCGTAGCTCAGCTCATTAGGAAGTGATGAGCCGAAAAAAGCTGGATGGAAGGCTGCGTGGCCTTGCAGAGCGCTGAGCAGCGAGACGAGGACGTGAAGATAGCGGAGGGTAAGGAGCGCAGCCAGAGAGCCGATAAGGCAAGCAGCTAGGCCCATGATCATGCCGCAAAGCCCGAAAATTCCAGAAATGCTTGTGAAAGAAGCTCCGAGAGCGTGAAGGATCGCGATCTCTTTTTTCTTGTCATTCACAAGGAGGACGAGAAGGGAAATGATGTTGCAGCAAGCGACGATCAAAATGATGGCCGCGATCAAAAGAAATAAAGTTCGGTCGCTTTGAAATTGCTGCATCAGATCTTTAGAAAACTCAAATTCATCATAAGTGGCGATATTCCAATAGGGCGCAATGCCTGCATTTTCAAAGCGAGTTTTGAGTTCTTGTTTTGCTTTGCTGGGATCTTGCGCCCAGATAAAAAAACCATTGGTCGGAGTGCCATCGGGAGAAAAAGTTTGCGTAGCCCCGTAGATGCTGCGGGTGATCTCATTGGGGACGATGAGGCAGCGGTTGCCGACAGGTAGAATGCCCGGATCGTAAAATCCAACGACCCGAAGTAAGATCTTTTGTTCTTGCGTGGAAGCTGCTGAAGGAGCTGCATAGCTCAATGTTCCTCGGTCTCCGATCTTTGAGCCATTATCAGAGTAGAATTTAGGGAGCAGCACCCCTTTTTCATGATCCCAGGAAGGAAGGACGCATTCTCCTCTTACAAAATAGGCCCAGGGAGGAGAGGTTTGCGGCGGGGCGTCATAAAATAGCTTAGCAGACCCTGAGACGAGCTCAACCCGGCCGTCGATAGACTGGATTTCGGCCCCGTCGATGTGCTCGAGAAGGAAGGGGTTTGATGCGATGAGTTCATTGAGCTCAGGAAGAGTGGGTTTTGCGATCAATGTATGGAAACGGGGGTTTTTGCTAGGAAGGGAAAGGAGATAGGACATTTGTGAAAGATAAGAGGTCCCGCCATCAGTTGTTTTACGAAGGCCCAAGCGCAAGAGCGCTCCACCGATCTCATAGTCTTGAAAGGGGGCGTTTAACGCTTGAAGCTCTTTGAGCGCCTCTTTAACGGGATCCAACAGTTCTTGGTTTGCCGTCAGCTCCGGCTTTGGCCAATGCAGAGGAGGTTCCATGTCTGTTTCTAGTGAATAAGGGTCCGAAGTTAAGGCCGCCGCTTTTTCACCCAGTGTTTTTAGCGTGTATTGAGAAGACGAGGCAATCGAGTCGACCCGGTAAAAATAAGAAGAGTAGTAAGCGTCGGTGGGAGAGATACGAAGAGGAGCGTAAAGAGAAGTGAGCTTGTTGAGCCAATTTTGCTCGATGCCTTTAGTGACGGAAAGAAAGACCAAGACAAGCCAAACCACGAGAGAAATCACAAAGACCGACATCATCGAAATGAGGGCGGTCGATAGAGACTTTCTTTTGGGAATTAAATATTTGAGGGCGATTTGCCATTCAAACAAAGTTGCACCATTTCCGAGAGGCTATTTTATATTTAGACTATATAGAGATCTCACCTAAAATAGAAGATATCTCTCGGAATAAAAATTATTTTGCTTCTTTGAAAGCAACGTGTCGGCGGAGGGTCTTGTCGTACTTTTTGAGTTCGATCCGTTCCGTTGTGTTGCGTTTATTTTTAATTGTCCAATAGCACTCGTTTGATTCTGTGCTTTTCATTTTAATTTTTTCGCGTGCGCCTTTTTTTGCCATAGGAATCCTGCAGATAATTTTGCATCGGATTGTACAAAAAAAGAAGAATTTAGGCAATGGGAATGCGGGTGATGGCTTCCAAATCGAGAGGGTCGCTCTCTTTTCGACGTAAAAATTTATGATACCCGAGTCCTGCGATCATGGCAGCGTTGTCTAAAGAGAGTTCTTTAGAAGGCCAAAACAAGGGGGTGTGAGGAAATTCTTGAGAAAAAAAATCTCTACGCCGTTG
>DAINNB010000078.1:0-7720 GCA_036736085.1 Chlamydiales bacterium | reverse complement strand
GGAAGGTTTACATCATGAAAAAAGTGTTATTGAGTAAAGTATGGTTTGTTATGGGCAGCAGCCTTTTGTTAGCTTGCTCTTGTTCAGGCCAAAAAGAGCAGCCGGAAAAACAAAAGGGCCCTCAGCAAGATCCTTTTGAGCATCCTGCCGGTATGGATTCGGAAGGAGAGGAAGGAGCAGCTTCCGATGTGCTGCAGACTATTATTGATACTCCGTCTGTTGCAGAAGTAGAAAAAAAGGTAGAGGAAAAATCACAAGACTCTACTGTTTTTGTGACGCCGGTTGTAGTAGAGGCCGTCAAAATGCAAGCGCAGCCTCCAGCTGTTTTAGTTCAAGAGTCGAGCGCTGCGAAAGAATCCAGCTCTCTTATCGAGACGGTGTCAGTCTCTTCTACAGAAACTCCAGCTTCCGTTCAGTAAAAGCAAAAAACCTTCTAAAGAACGCCAGTTCTTTAGAAGGTTTTTTTATGCCCTTATATTTTCATCAAATCAAAGGGGTTTCCAAAGGGCGCAAGCCCTTTGGTGGGTTCTTAAGGGTGAAGCCCTTAATCTCCTGTAAGATCTGCGATCAGTCGTTCGCGGGTATCTAGCATGTCGAATTTTTGAGCGGAGACGGTCTTTCCTTTGAAAAACCACTCTGTTTCGGCTGTATCTTCTGTGTAAAACTTGCTTGAGCCGTGTTTTTTATCGGTCTTCCATTCGATCTCTGCGGTGAGGTGTCCGAGATCGTCATAATGAAATTCGGTTCCGTGTTTTAGACCGTTGTTGTAAGGGATTTCGGCGATTTTGGAGCCGTTGCGATAGACTGTTTTGAGTCCATCGAGTACACCGTGGTTCCAATTCAGCTTCATGAGAGGCTTGCCGGAGGCTGTGAACTTTAACTGTTCGCCGTGGAGCTGGTAGTCATGGTAATGGGAAATGGTGTGGATTTGCCCGTTGGGATGATAGCTGACGCGTTGAACGGCCAGTCCGTCTTCGATGATATCTCGAGAGAGGAGAGAGCCTGTTCGATCTCTTTTGATCTTCTCTCCGAAACCTGCTTCAACAGTCGATTCTAAAACGTGGTCTGGCGTGTAGTATTTCCCTTCCATGAGCAGTTCGTTGTCGTACTCTTCGATACTAAGGGGAACGCCTTTTTCGTCCCATGTGGTGACGATAGTTCTGTCGTCGAACTCAAAAATTTCTTCTTTGAGGGGGGTTCCGGATGTATCGCACTGAGTTTCTTTGAGCAAAGTGCCGGCATCGTACATCATGATCTTTTCGATCGTGGAACTATGAGGAAATGTATAGGTAGTGGGGCCATGGAGCTGTCCATTTTCGTAAGAGCGGGAGATTTTTACGCCGCTGCTTAAGAGCGTAATGACCTGTCCTTCTTGAGAGCGCTCTTCCCATTCATCTTCGCTTACATCAAATCCATATTTGTGGACATATTTTTGCGAGACGACTTGATTCATGGAATCGTCGGAATTTTGACAAGCTGAAAACAGCGCGGCGCAGGCCGCTAAAAGGACGTATTTCATTCGATGGACCTCTTCAACAATGGATCTGTACTGATCTTATTAGGATCTAGCGCAATGATGCAAGAACAATTTGCATTAATTTTGCATGTTCCGTCTCTACTTCCTCAAAAGAGATCGTTTTTAAGAGGTCCCGATAAGTAAAACGGAGCGTCACATTTTGTGTTTCAGAGATGAAGAGGTCGATGAGCTCCGCTTTTTCAAATAAAGGAGAGCGGAACGTAGCGATCGCATCAAAAATAGGCTGTACGGAAGCTTCTTTAGGTAAAGGAATTGTCCAATCGCGCTCGGAAGAGGGGAAAGGGGAAATCGGTTTCATGATTGGATGAAGAGACTGCTTGGCGAGCAAGGGATTTAAACTGATTTCCGCATACAAAACGCGCTGCTTAATATCTAAAGGTTCAAGCAGCAGAGGATGGACCTCTCCAAAAGAGCCGATGGCGAGATCTTCGAGATAGATTGAAGCTTGACGTCCCGGATGGAAGCTCGGATGGGAAGAGGGTTTGTAAGAAACGTTTGCAACTTGGAGTGAGTCAAATAGATTTTCAAGGAGTCCTTTGAGATCGTAAAAATCGTAATCGGCGGGTTTTTTATCCCAATGGTGAGGCGTTGATTTCCCTGTTAAAAAGATGCCCGTCATTGGAAGTTCTATGTTTTTCTTTTGCTCTTCAAAGTAAATATGTCCTACTTCAAATCCTGCAAATGAGTGGTTTTTCTGATCTACATTGTATTGGACGACTTGTAAAAATCCGGGCAAGAGAGAAGGTCTCAAAATAGAGTAATCTTCCGATTTCGCGTGCAATACTTGTAAAAATTGTACGTTAGGAAGTCGAGCTTCGACAGCGAGGGTGGCCAATTTGGGGCTGATCAAATCGCAAGTGACAACTTCTTGGAGCCCTAAAGCTGCAAAACGGTTTTTTAACATTTTCTCGAAGATAAAAAGCGGATCGTGAGGAAGGGAGGTCGTCGTATAGAAAGGGGGTTTTTTCTCAAAGGAGTTATAGCCGTAGATCCGAGCTATTTCTTCGATAAGATCAATTTCTTCCGTTAGATCGAAGCGGTAGAAAGGGACTGACACAGTCCACTCATCTGTCTCTGATTTGCTGATCTTGAACTGAAGTCTGTGGAAAATTTCTTCGATCTCGTGCGTAGATAGCTCCGAGCCCAATAGTTGATTGACCCTTTTCGGACGGCAGAGGATTTGTTTGGGGGCAAAAGGCTGAGATCGAGTATTGATCGTTCCCGAGCATAGACGGCCCTTGCATAAAGAAATGAATAGAGCGGAAGCCTCATCGAGGGCGTCCTTCATCGCTTCGGGATCGATCCCTTTTTCAAAGCGAAGAGAGCTTTCAGATCTTAGGTTCATTTTTTTTGAAGTCATACGGATCGTTGTAGGATTAAAAAAGGCGGCTTCTAAAAAAATGCGTTTTGTTTGCAAGGAGACGGAAGAATTGGCGCCGCCCATAAGTCCGGCTAGAGCGACCGGTTTTTTTTCATCGCAAATGAGAAGGGTTCCTTTTGGGACCGTCCGTTGGATCTCATCTAGGCATAGAAAAGACGTTTCCTGTTTTGCTTGACGTACATGGACATTGCCTTCTAATAAATCGGCATCGAAAGCATGCATGGGCTGTCCCCATTTGAGCAAAATGTAGTTCGTGATGTCGACGGCATTATTGATTGGACGGATGTCAGCGGCTTTAAGCAGCTGCTGAAGCCAAAAAGGGGAGGGGCCGATGAGAACATCTTCGATCGTTCGTCCCATGTATCTAGGGCAAAGATCCTCTTCTTCGACAGATACTTGGGCCTTTTGAGGGTGGACTGTCGGCAATTCCCGATGATGGAACGGCGCTAGGGGGAGATTGAGCGAAGCGGACAGTTCTTTAGCAACGCCGCGTGCGCTCAGGCAATAGCCTAAATTGGGCGTGAGAGAAAGTTCAAATACAGGATCCCAAAGATGCTTTAGCAAATCTTCACCGGGGCTCATTTCTTCTCCCAGTTCCATGATCCCTTCATGCTCTTCAGAGCCGATTAGTTCCGCAGAAGAGCAGAGCATGCCGAAAGATTCAACGCCGCGGAGTTTAGCTGCCTTGATGGTGAGGGAATGCCCTTTTTCGTCTGTTAACTCGGCCCCAAGGCGGGCGAAAGCAGTTTTGATCCCGGCCCTGCAGTTAGAGGCTCCGCATACGACTTGATGCACAGCTTTGCCGTCGCTTACTTCTGCGATTTGTAGTTTTTCGGCGTTCGGATGAGGTTTTACAGAAAGTACTTCGGCTGCAACAACGCCGCTAAAAGGAGGTTTTTCATGCAAGATGGCGTCCACTTCGATGCCAAGTAGCGTCAGCGCCTCTCCGATTTGGGCGGGAGAAAGATTAAGGGGAAGGAAAGATTTGAGCAGCGAAAGGGGAAGTTTCATAAAAAATTCTTTCTTGTTGTTGTATCAAGCTATTTAAGCACAAACAAATAATCTGGGGCAAGAGCTTGCTACTTCTCAATTTATCATTTTTTTTATATGATGAGCCGAACCCCTATTGGCAAGTAATCATGGATACAACATTTACGCAGAGATGGATTCGAAAATTCCGGATTTTGACCCTTTCCCTTATTTTCAGCGGAGCCCTCAATATCGGCCTCATCGCCGCATTTTTAGCTGTTGTATGGCAGCATAAGCAGCCGACCTTCGCCTTTGCGCAAACGGCCCCGCAAAACCCACTGCTCGCTTCATCGAACGCCCATTTCATCCAAGAGCTGTCCCAGCTCTCTTTCCGGGAACTTTGCGCGTGCTTGACCAATAAAGATTTATTGGAAGAAGGGTATACTAAGAGGGATTTGGCGCTGGCTGTGCTGAGTTCTTACCGCCATATCGATGTGGAAAAGGCCCTTTCGGGATCTTTGCACCAAAGAAGGACTTTATCTCTAGCTCCTGATCAGACGATCGAGCTTTATCCCGGTTTGACAGATGAGCAGTTCAAGGCGATTGTCCAATTCGTCTATTTGGAAAAATGGCCGTTGACGGCAGAGGGGCTATTTAAACTTGTGCAAAAAACAAAAGAACCTCGAGATCCCAGTCTGGATGCAGCTTTCTCGATGACGCCGCAATTTTTCGCGCTGCAGCTTTTGTTTCAAAAAACAGGTGCAGAGCAAGAGCCCACGGCCCTTATCCGGTTAGCTTCCGAGGGCAGTTGGGATTTGCTTGACCGTCTTGCGAGAGAGCAGACGCAAATGCTCGATCTATCGGTCGATAAGCGCCGTCGGCTTTTGCTCTCTTATCTCTCTCTGCGTTCTCCTACCGCGGCCGATCTTTTGCTGCAGACCGATGTGGATTTTGCGTTCAAAAAATTAGATGATCAGGGAATTGTGGATGTGCTCGATTTGGCTGCTGGCGATCAGCTAGAGCCCTTTTGCAAAGCTTTGCTCCAATCTCCAAGAAGCGATATTGTTTGGCATCGCTGCCTCAGTCGTCTTTATGCCCGTTTGGGAGAGCCCTTGCCCGATCCTCTCAATTTACGCGAAGCGGCCGCCCGTTTTATCGGCGGCGCTCCTTCAGCGCCGGTTGCTTCCGAAGTCTCTTTTCCCCAAGAGCCGCCTTCATGGACTTTTTACACAGTACAAGAAGGGGATACCCTTTGGAAAATCGCCCGTCTGCACCAAGTGAAAATCGATAACCTTGTCAAAGCTAATGAACTAGAAAAAGACCGTCTTTACCCAGGGATGACGCTGAGAATCCCTTCGCCATCCGGTATGAATTAATTTTTTTTTACCACCCGCTCGGAGGCTCTCTAGAGGACGCAGAGCGGGTGGTAACTTTCTTGTTGTACAGAATTTTCTATACACCCTCTTAGGGCGCTGGATCGAACCCGCCTGAATGGAAGGGGTGGCATTTGGCCAGCCGTTTGAGGGTTAGCCAGCCCCCTTTTAACGCCCCGTGTTTTTGGATGCACTCAGCGGCGTACTGAGAGCAGGTCGGAGCGAACCGGCAGCAGGAGCCTAAAAAGGGGCTGATGGCCAGTTGGTAGAAGCGGATGAGTTTAAGCAAGGTCCATTTGATCATAAGCAAAATTGTAGCAGGCAAAGGCCTCTTCTCCTATGAAAAAAGGGGAAATCATAAATCTTCTTGAGCAGAAAGTGGTTTTACGTTTATATTTGCTACTTTGTTTTATGCGAAAGTGGCGGAATTGGCAGACGCACTACCTTGAGGTGGTAGCGGGTTCACTCTCGTGGGGGTTCGAGTCCCCCCTTTCGCATTCTTTTTGCACCGATAGCTCAATGGATAGAGTACTTGGCTTCGGACCAAGTGGTTAGGGGTTCGAGTCCCTTTCGGTGCGATTCTTATCGATCAAAATTCAAGCATTTTAATACTTTTAGGGTCATGGAACAAAGATCTCCTGGACTACTACTTCAGGCTATCCCTTATCTCGGCAAAAAAAAGATCCTCAAATTATTGACTCCAGATGCTGGTCTCATCTCGCTTTTGGTCAAAACTGTTCGGGATGCTTCCTTGCTGACGCCTTTTTGCTTGGCCGAATGGGTTTATAAAAAAGGGCAAAAAGATCTGCATGTACTTATCGCCGCGTCTCTTTACGATGGACTTTTGCAGCTGAAAACAAGCTAACCAAGCCTTTGCGCTGCTGGACAAATAGCGCAGGAATTGCTTCATGCGCAAATGCCAGGCGTCTATTCTCCTGAGTTATTTGTTCTTGTTTGCTCGATTTTTCAAAAAATAGGTTCGTTTGATCATCCAGAAGTGCTTGTTGCTCTATTTCGTCTCAAATGGTTGCAGCAAGAGGGGCTTTTGGCCTTTCGTTCGACTTGCTCTGTTTGCAAGGGGGCTGCTCGCCAACTTCATGCAGGGGAGAGCTACTGTCTTTCCCATGCCCAGCCTTACGGCTGGACGCTGTCTGAACAAGAATGGGCTCACGTGGAGCAGCTTTTGACATTGCGTACATTTACAGGGTTAAACAAATTAACCCCAGAGCATTCTCTGTACCCCAAGCTGGTCTCTTTTTTCTTGGAAGCGTTGTACCGTTCGTGACTCAAGAATCGATATTGAACAGGTTCAAGGTGTTAAAAATTGATTGCAGCAAAGTGAGTTGAGTTCAGTGTGAGCCCTCTTTTCAGCGAACTCCCTCCGATTATTAGCTCTTCATTTTTTTAATAACATATTATTATTTTTTAATTTGAATTTATGTTTGACGATAAGTGTTTTTGTTTGGTATATTTTATTTATTATAATTGATTTTTTTGGTTTAAATTTAAATATTTATTTTTTTGGTGGTGATTGATGTCTTTAGCTCCAGTGGGGTATGGCTTTCGTTCTTTAACGCTCTCTGCAAGAGCTGAAAGAGAGGAGAATCCTATTTCGTCAAAAGTAGAGCGTATGGAGCTAACCCACACAAAAACTGCACGCCTTTATGTGTAGGAGGAGCATGATTGTTCTTTTGTCGACGTGGACCGTGCTGTAACAAAGGTGACGGCTCGATTTTTTTTCTCTATGTTCCGTTTTGCTATGGCTCATGCTTGGGAATGTAAGACGATGAGGGGACGCACCTGTTACAATGGAGATCAGTCTAGCTGTGGCTGTTGCCAGGCGGCGCATGCAGCTCTTTCTCCCGCTCTTTACGACGATTATTTAAAAAAAATAGTCCAAAATATCCGAGAAAGGGGCTTTGAGGGCTTGTCATTGCATCATCAAGAATATTTGCAAAGAAGGTTTGCCTTGACCGAAGTAGAGCGGAAAGGTCTTTCTTCAGAGACGGCATCGATCCGCTCTGAGTGGATGAGATCAATCATTGCTAGGTTGCAAGTTAAAGTAGGGGGAGTGACTTTTGTTGACACTCCTCTCGATTACGCTAGAAATGCAACGTTCGAAAATCCTGCGGCGTCTAACCGAGTGGATTGTCACTTGGAAAGGAGTTTAAGGCCCCTGGAAGATAGATTGGCGCAAGATTGCTCAGATGCTAGCAAAAATCCTAAGGAGGCTTTAAGGGAACTATTTCAAATAGAGAGCTTCTTGTAGGTCTTGAGCGCGAGCTTTTCTTGGATCAAGGCCGCTTTCTTTCTCTGAGGGATCGTTGGGAAAATTTTGTAGCCAGTGATTTGGAGATTTTTTCGGCGAACGACATTTCTTCTATGAAAAGCTTTAACGAAATCGATTTTGAACTTCAAGAGAAGTTTAGCGATTATTTAGATGCGATGGAAGGTTATTTG
>DAINNB010000077.1:0-7722 GCA_036736085.1 Chlamydiales bacterium | reverse complement strand
TTTGAGGTAAAGCCAACGCAGCCAAAAAACGATTCTTCAGGTTGTTTCGGTATAAACAACGTTTCCCTTGATTCCGGATCACATTCCCAGTATGTAAGTAATTAGGGGCCTTTATGCTTGAAATATACTTCCAAACTGATCGAGATACGGAATTTCAACTGATCGAAAAATTTCGACCAGGCTGCTGGATCTATGTAAAAGAAGCCACTCTTAGCGACTTGGAAAAAATTGTCGAATTTACGGGACTTGAGCTCGCCGATATTCGAGACAGTTTAGATAAGTACGAACTGCCGCGTATTGAACATTTGGGCGATAGCCTAATCCTATTCGTCCGACATCCAGACGAGGAAGAAATAGGCTCATACACCAATACTCTAACAATCATTTTACAAAATGACTCCATCATCGCTATCTCACCCCATCGAAGCGGACTTATCGAACAATTCATTGCCACGCACGCGCATTTCGATCCGAGTCAAACAACAAAATTTATCCTCCATATCCTCCTTAAAATCACACAAGACTACACCAACGGCATTAAAAAAGTACGCCACTCCATTTCGGAACCCAGACATGAAAATTTGATCGACAGCAAAGTGATTGTCACCCTGATGGAAAACGAAGAAGTATTAAATCAATACTTAACCTCCTTAGTCCCCATGAGAAACCTTCTTGAGACTATGGCAGCAGGAAGATACGTCAACTTGCGGGAGGAAGATGTTGAGCTCGTCGACGATCTCATGATCGCGCTAAAGCAATCCGAAGATGTTTGCCGCGTTAACATCAAAAGCATCCGCAGCCTTCGCGATTCATACCAAATTATGTTTACGAACAACGTTAATCGCACAATTAAATTACTGACCGCATTGACTGTGATCGTGACCATTCCCACCATCATAGCTTCGATTTACGGAATGAACGTCCCTCTGCCGATGCAAAACAGCCCACATGCCTTTCTTGCTGTTATTACGATGACGGTAATTGGAACAGCAACGGCCATTCTCCTATTTTTAAGAAAACGTTGGCTTTAATTTAATCTTTTGTTATCCTCTTTCTCTTTTAAAAGAGGATTTGATGATGAATAAATTAACTGCACTATTTTTCGCCTGCGGCGCCTCGGTATTCGGCAGCTCCTACACAGAAACGCTCTACCCTCAATGGGGCCAATGGCTTGAAAACACACAAACCATCCTTGAAGAAAAAACAGAGAGCCAAGACTTGGTAATTTTTGAAAACCCTCAGTTCGGCAGAGTATTTGCTTTAGACGGAGCCGTGCAATTGACGACGGCCGACGAGCCTGTTTACCATGAAATGATGGTGCATGTCCCCTTGCTAACCCATGAAAATCCAACTTCCGTCCTCATTATCGGCGGCGGTGATGGAGGCATTTTACGGGAGACCGTGCGCCACGAAGGACTGAAAAGGATTGTTTTAGTCGAGATCGACGCTTCAGTCATTGAACTGAGCCAAAAATATCTCCCTACCGTATCAAAAGGGGCTTTCAACGACCCTCGAGTTGAAGTGATTGTCGCGGATGGAGCTGAATACGTCAAAAACACAAAAGAAAAGTTCGACATCATTCTTTGCGACTCAACAGATCCTACAGGACCTGCCGAAGTTTTATTTACTTCCGATTTTTACAGCCACTGCAAAAAATGTCTGAACAAACGAGGGATTTTTGTGAACCAAAACGGAGTTCCTTTCGTTCAGAAAGATGAACTCACCCTAACATGGAAGAACCGCAGTCCCCACTTTAAACATGTAAGCTATTATCTAGCTCCCGTGCCCACTTATGTGGGCGGATCGATGGCTTTTGGCTGGGCTTCCGACAAAAAATACAAACCGTCTCTAAAAAAACTGCAAAAAAGACTCTCTGAAGTCAAAGGCAAAATGATCTATTATACGCCTGCCGTACATCGATCAGCTTTTGCCTTGCCGCAGTTCATCCTCGACTCTCTTGAAGAAGAGAAAAACTAAACCACTAAAAGAGCTGGGTTTTCCAAGTATTTTTGAACTGTTTTCATGAATTTGGCGGCCTCGGCCCCGTCGATCACACGATGATCAACCGACAGGTTGATCATCATTTTTTTACCTAAAACAGCTTGGCCATTTTTGATCCGAACGCAATCTTCGATCCCTGCAACTGCCAAAATAGCTGCTTGAGGCGGATTGATGACTGCGGTAAATTGAGAGACCCCGTACATCCCAAGGTTCGAGACCGTAAATGATCCCCCCTTATATTCCTGAGGGGCCAGCTTACCTAATTTCGCTTTGGCAGCCAAACTCTTCACTTCGAGAGAAATTTCCCCCAAGTTTTTATAATCTGCGTGGCGAACGATCGGCGTAATGAGCCCGCCTTCAACTGTGACAGCCACCGAAATATCAATCGTCTTAAATAAAATAATCGACTGGTTTGCAGAATCAAACCCGCTATTTACACCTGGATGCTCTCTGAGAGCCAAAGCGCACGCTCGAATCGCAAGATCATTGAATGTGATTTTGACATTCCCTTCCTTCAGCTGGTCTCTAAGCTGCACCAAGGCTTCTGCATTCACTTCTTGGCTTACATAAAAATGGGGGATAAACATCTTGGATTGCTGAAGTCTTTGCCCTACAACCTTTCTCATCGGTGTCAAAGCGACTTCTTCATAAGAACCTGGAACATCGGATGGAATCTCTCTCGGACCAAAACTAACAAGCTGGTCCGGCTGCGCCAGATCCAAATCATGGCTGGTCACACGGCCGCCTGAACCGCTTCCTTTTACCGTCGTCAAATCAAGCCCCTTTTCTCGCGCCAGTTTTCTCGCTAAAGGCGAAGCTTTTTTCCCTCCAGCTTCCGAAGGGAAAGCAAATTCATACCGCTCCAAAGGGGGCTCTGGAACAAAAGAGGGCTGCTGCAGACTTGGGCCGGCTACTGGGGCCTTGACAGCAGAAATCGCCGCGCTGGGTTGCGTGGCTGTCTTAACTTCCGGTTTGGACGCTTCGATCTGAATCCCTTCTGGCTTATATCCCTCAATATTCTCTTGGGCCGTTTGCGTCATGACAGCGATCGCTTGGTTGACGATAGCAGCTCCCTTTTCGGGCACAAGAACTAAACGAAGATACCCTTCATCGAGGGCGTTATATTCTACAGTCGCTTTATCTGTGGCCACCTCGACAAGAAGATCGCCGGAATTGACATGGTCGCCGATCCGTTTATGCCATTTGACAATCGTCCCCTCCTCCATTGTAGGAGATAATTTGGGCATAGTGATCGTAAAAGGCATATCGACTCCAAAGCGTTAAAATTCTTTCTTTAACAAAAAACCCAAAAAAGGGTTTTTCTCTATACGCAAGATTATAACGATTCAAGGATTTCAACAAAAGGCTTGTTCTTTAGGTTATTTCGGTATATACCGAAACAAGCTAAAGAATCGTTTTTTGGCTGCGTTGGCTTTACCTCAAAATTTTGATTCTCACTCGCGCCTTGCCTCCGGCAATGGTCGCTCGCTCCGAATCAAAATTTTGAGGCGCCGCCTTGCCAAAAACCGATTCTTCAGGTTGTTTCGGTATAACAAAAAAGCCCCTTGAAGTTTCCTCCAAGGGGCTTCTGCGTTCCGCTTAAGAAAGAGATGGATTAATAATCCATGTCTCCGCCAGCTGGTGCGGCCGCTGGTTTCTCTTGCTCTTCTTCGGTGATGATCGCCTCAGTGGTGAGGAGAAGTCCTGCGATAGAAGCAGCAAACTGCAGCGCGCAGCGGACTACTTTCGTAGGATCGACAATCCCTTTGTCCATCATATTGACGTAAACATCTTCGCGAGCATCGTAACCTTCGTAGGTGCCCATGGAAGCAACCTTTTGCACGATGATAGAGCCTTCTTTACCCGCATTTTCTGCGATCTGGCGCAGCGGGTAGCTCAGAGCGCGGACGATAATCTCTGCGCCGATCTTTGTATCGCCGGAGAGTTTTTCGATCGCAGCTTGAAGAGCTGGCAAAGAGCGGATGAGAGCTGTACCGCCGCCTGGGAGAATCCCCTCTTCGACAGCCGCTTTCGTCGCTTCTTTCGCATCGTCTACACGGTCTTTCTTCTCTTTCATCTCGATCTCTGTCGCAGCACCTACACGAATCACGCCAACGCCGCCAGAGAGTTTTGCTAAACGCTCTTGGAGTTTTTCGCGATCATAATCAGATGTGCTCTCTTCGATCTGACGTTTTAACAGGGCTACGCGATCGAGGATCGCTTGCTTATTGCCAGAGCCGTCGACAAGAGTTGTGTCATCTTTTTTCACAATCACTTTTTTCACTTTACCGAGCATATCAAGAGTGACTTTCTCTAAAGACATCCCTCTTTCTTCGCTGATGAACTCGCCGCCTGTTAAGATAGCGATATCTTCGAGCATAGCTTTGCGGCGATCGCCAAAGCCAGGAGCTTTTACAGCAACAACTTTTAAGCCTGCACGCAGACGGTTGACCACGAGAGTAGCCAACGCTTCACCATCGACATCTTCAGCAATAATAAGAAGCGGTTTGCCTGATTCTGCAGCAGCTTGAAGGATCGGCAAAAACTCTTTCATGGAAGAGATTTTTTTCTCATAGATCAAAACGAGCGCGTTTTCGTATTCGCAAACAAGCGTTTCTGCGTTGGTGACGAAATAAGCTGAAGTATAGCCTCGATCGAAATTCATCCCCTCGACTACATCGAGAGTCGTTTCAAAACCTTTCGCTTCTTCTACAGTGATCGTGCCGTCTTTGCCTACTTTTTCCATCGCTTGGGCAATGATCGAACCGATTTCGCTGTCGCCGTTAGCGGAAATCGTCGCTACCTGGACAATTTCTTTAGAATCTTTGATCGGCTTGCTGAGTTTTTTCAACTCATCGACAACGAGGTTCACTGCCAGCTCAATCCCTCTTTTGACTTCCATTGGATTGGCGCCCGCTGTTACGTTGCGGAGACCTTCGCTATAAATAGCTTCTGCAAGGACAGTTGCTGTCGTGGTGCCGTCGCCTGCTTTGTCTGCTGTTTTGCTAGCAACTTCTTTCACCATCTGCGCGCCCATGTTCTCGTGGCGGTCTTCCAGTTCGATTTCCTTCGCTACGGTCACGCCGTCTTTTGTAATTTGGGGCGAACCGAATTTTTTATCGATCACTACGTTGCGGCCTTTAGGTCCGAGTGTCACTTTCACTGCAGAAGCCAGAGTTCGGACGCCTTTCAAAATTTTTTGTCTCGCGTCTTCCTTGAACTTAATGTTTTTAGGTGCCATAATTAAAATTTCTCCTTAACAAAATTATTCTTCAACAATTGCTATGATGTCATCAGACTTCACGATCACAAACTCTTCGTCGTCGATCGACACTTCTTGTCCTGCATACTTGTCCATAAGGATCACATCGCCGACAGCTACAGGCACGGCAACGATTTGGCCATCATCCAATTTTTTGCCGGGACCTACAGCCACAACACGGGCAGTTTCTTGTTTTTTCTTAGCGCTGTCTGGAAGAATGATCCCCCCTTTCATTGTCTCTTGCTGTTCTAATCTCTGGGCAAGAACTCGATTGCCAAGCGGCTTCAGTGTCATTTTCTTTTCAGCTTGTTGGGCCATAAAGTGCTTCTCCTTGTTTTGTTTTTTAGGCCAGCCCTTCGACTGGCGATTATATTGTGACAGTTATCGACTAAAATCTATAAAGGAATATACTAGACCATGGTTTTTTTTGCAACAAAATTTAGCAAATCAACTGCGGGATTGCTAATCGCTCCCGTTTTTTTCTTAGCTGCCAACGCGGCGCCGACAATAAATACCTTAGAAAAGGACCCCTCTATGACAAAATCCCGCAATGAAATTCCCGAGCAAGATCAATGGAACGTCGCCGCTCTATACCCCTCATTTGCCGCTTGGGAACAAGAACTGCAAGCCATTCAAGGTCAACAAAAAGAGCTTCATTGGCCTGAACTGGCGGAGTTTAAAGGACACCTTTCGAATCCTGTCCAGCTCGCGGAAATGTTAAATAAATTATTTACTTTAGATAGGGAGCTCTCCGAGCTCTACACCTACGCTCACCTGAAATTAGACGAAGACGTTGGCAATGACGTCAACAAACATTATTTTGGACTGATCTCTCAGCTCATGCACCATTTTCAGCTAGAGAGTTCTTGGATCGAGCCCGAACTGCTTTCCCTCAGCGATACAGAGAACCAAAAGCTGCTCCAAAACTCCTCTCTCAAACCATTTCAGTTCTACTTAGAGAAAGTCAGCCGAAGAAAAGCGCACACACTTCCTCCAGAGCAAGAGAAAATCTTAGCGCTCAGCTCAAAAGCCCTAGACACTTCCTATAGAGCTTTCGGCGCTTTGAATAATGCAGACCTCACGTTTAAACCAGCTATCGATGAGAAAGGAAAAGAACATGCTCTTTCAAATGGCTCTTATCTTATGTATGTCAGATCGCCAGACCGCAATCTGAGAAAGACCGCCTTCCTTCATCTACATCAAGGCTTCCAAAGCCACGCCAACACCATCTGCGAACTTCTCCAAGGGCTAGTCGAGGGCCATCTCTTCACAGCAAGGGCCAGAAATTTCCCTAGCTGTTTAGATTCCGCTCTCTTCAACCATAAGATCGATCCCAAGGTCTACTCTCAGCTCATCCAAACGGTAAGAAAGGGCCTACCTCTCATGCATGAATACCTTGAACTGCGCAAAAAAGTTCTCAAACTAGACGAAATTCATGCCTACGATCTTTACGTTCCTCTCCTCTCAGAGACCAACATGAACATGGCCTATCCAGATGCTTGCCGCGCTGTCATTGAGTCAGTCGCTCTTCTAGGCACCGAATATCAAGACATTCTAAAAAAAGGGCTCACCACAGACCGCTGGGTCGATGTCTACGAAAATACCCGCAAGCGCTCAGGAGCCTATTCCAGCGGCTGTTATGACAGCATGCCCTACATCCTCATGAACTACCACGGTACTCTCAACGATGTCCTCACGCTTGCGCATGAAGCCGGCCATAGCATGCATAGCTACTACAGCCGCACACATCAGTCCTACATCAACTCCCAATACCCCATCTTCGTTGCTGAAGTTGCCTCCACTTTCAATGAACAGCTTCTCTTGCGCCATCTTCTTTCGCAAGCTAAAACAAAACAGGAAAAAGCCGTTCTCCTCAACTACCAGATCGAGGGCATCCGCGGGACGATCTTCCGCCAGACGCTCTTCGCAGAATTCGAATGGCAACTCCACCGTTGGGCAGAAGAGGGCATTCCTCTCACTCCATCCCTCCTCAACGAAACTTACCTAAAACTCAACCAAGAGTACTACGGCCCCAGCTTCGCCGCTGACCCAGAACTCGCTTTCGAATGGGCCCGAATCCCCCACTTCTACTACGACTTCTACGTCTACCAATACGCGACCGGCCTCAGCGCCGCCCTCGAGCTTTTCAACCAAGCCAACCAATCCCAAACAGCCCGCTCCAAATACCTGCAGTTCCTCGGCGCCGGTGGCAGCCGCTACCCTCTCGATCTCCTCAAGATCGCAGGCGTCGACATGACAAGCCCCAAACCAGTCGAGTCGGCACTCAATCATTTTAGAGAACTTATTGCTGAACTTAGAGAATGTTTGGATTGATCCGCTAAGGGGGGGGGGGGGGGGGGGGGGAGGGCGGCGCGGGCGGCGGCCCGCAGAAGAAAAAAACAAAAAAGAAAAAAAAATTAATAATTATTATAATATTTTTTATTATATTATATTAGATT
>DAINNB010000076.1:0-7754 GCA_036736085.1 Chlamydiales bacterium | reverse complement strand
GTTTATATGGGGCTCTGCCTCATACCCCGCCAAAGTACTATCGTCCGCTGGACTCCTTTTTTGTTTTTATAAAAATAAATAGGAGTCCAGAGGACGTCAGTCCTTTGGCGGGGTTTGGGGCAGCGCCCCATAAATGAGGCATTAAAAAAAGTTCCGGCGATATATTGTGTTGCGCTATACTGGAGAGCGTTGAAATTATGCGTTGGGATGATGAGCCGAGTTGTTGTTGCGGGTTTGCAGTGGGGAGATGAGGGGAAGGGAAAGGTCATCGACTTATTTTCCGAAGAAGTAAAGCATATAGCCCGGCCTCAGGGGGGTAATAATGCTGGGCATACGGTTATCGTGAAGGGAAGGGAATACCGCTTTCATTTGGTCCCTTCGGGGATTTTGTATCCTCATACTAAATGTTATATCGGAGGCGGAACGGTTGTGGACCCGGCTTCTTTGCTTGGTGAAATCAAGGGCCTTGAAGAGGCGGGGATTTCTTTTGCAGGTCGTTTATTTTTATCTGGTTACGCTCATGTTGTGATGCCTTATCATCGAGAGATCGATAAGAGAGAGGAGATTGCAAAAGGGGGAGCTTCTGTGGGGACGACGGGAAAGGGGATCGGTCCTTGCTACGCGGATAAAGTAAACCGTTTGGGGATTCGATTGGCGGACCTTGAAGACAAGGATCGATTGCGTGGAAAGCTAGAGAGAGTCCGGTCTGTTAGGGGGATTGAGATCGATGTAGAGGAGATTGCTGATGAATATTACGGATATGGACGCGAGCTGGCCCCTTTTATCGCAGCTGTTGAAGAGAAAATATTTGAAGCCTGCAAGAAAAAAGAAAAAATCCTATTTGAAGGAGCCCAGGGAGCACTTTTGGATGTCACATTTGGTAGCTATCCTTTTGTGACTTCGTCTTGCACTTTGTCAGGGGGCGCTTGCTCTGGATTTGGAGTCGGGCCTACTCAGATTGATCGCGTGGTCGGCGTTGCCAAAGCTTATACGACAAGGGTGGGAAACGGACCTTTCCCTACTGAGCTCGCGCAAGAGGAGATAAGTTTGTTCCCCGACCATACTGCAGCTCGGGAAATAGGAGTGACGACTGGGCGCAAGCGGAGGATTGGCTGGCTGGATGCTTATATGCTGAAGCATACGATGATGCTCAATGGTGCGGATTCGATCGCCTTGATGAAATTGGATGTGCTTGATGCTCTAGAAGAAATCCTTGTTTGCATCGGATATAAAAAGAGGGGGAAGCTGCTGGCCCATTTTCCTATCAGCATTGAAGATTTCGAGGAGTTGGAGCCGGTGTATGAAACATTTGAAGGTTGGAAAAGCCCTACGTCTGAGGTGCGCCTTTATGATGAATTGCCCTCAAAAGCTAAAAAATATATTCGTTATATTGAACAATATTTAGAGATCCCCCTTGTTTTGATTTCTGTAGGGCCTCAGCGCCATCAAACGATTTGGATGGACCGTATATTTGAGGGGAGTCGATGAGCGCACATGTCAACGCTCCGGTTTGCATAGAAGAAAAAAGAGTTTTTTCTTCTGATGATTTAGCTCTAGTCGATTTGCAAAAAGTTCCTCGCCATGTCGCTCTTATCATGGACGGCAATAGAAGATGGGCCAAGCAAAAAGGCCTGCCTGCTTTGATGGGGCACTGGGAGGGAGCCGAAGGGTTGACCGAGATTGTCCGCGCCGCTTCAGAGATGGGGGTCGAGACGTTGACGGTGTACGCTTTTTCGACTGAGAATTGGCAGCGGACCGATGAGGAGGTAGACGAGCTGATGCGCCTTTTGGAGGTCTATCTCGTCAAAAATCGGGATCTGATGGTCGAAGAGGGTGTGCGCTTGGATGCGATTGGGGATTTGAGTAAATTTCCGGACGCTGTGTATAAAACTTTCCAAGAGACAAAACAAGCTACGGAAAAAGGCCGGAAAATAAATCTGGTTCTTGCTATGAATTATGGAAGCCGCGATGAACTTCGAAGGGCCTTTGTTCGTTTGCTGAAAGAATATGAACAAACAAAATTTGATCCAGAGACCATCACTGAAGAGTGGATGGCTGAATATTTAGATACGGCGGCTTTTGGAGATCCTGACCTTTTGATCCGGACATCGGGAGAGCATCGAGTTAGTAATTTCTTGTTATGGCAGATTTCATACGCTGAACTCTATATTACTGATGTACTTTGGCCTGATTTTGATGCAAAAGAGTTTTTGCGTGCGGTGATCTCTTATCAACACCGTATACGCCGTTTAGGAGTGTAAAAAATGAAAGATTTAAGACGCAGATTGTCGATTTCTTCGGTATCTGTCGCCGGGGTTGTAGGGCTTCTTTCCTTAACGTATCACCCTTGGCTGCAATATCTAGTTGTTTTGCTGATCGCATCGCTTGGGGCGATTGCTATTTGGGAATATGAGCAGTTTGCGAAGGCAAAAGGCGGGCAGATGATTTTCCCCGCATTACTTGCCATCACGGTATTGGAGACGACGGCTTTCTATGCGGCTACGAGAGCTCCTTATTTACGCTGTTTGCCGCTTTTGATTTTTTTCGTCGGATTCTTGATTCTTTTTGCTTTGCATTTTCGGCAAAAAGATGGAGCTGTTGTCGATTTAGCGGTTTCATCGTTCGGCTTGCTTTATATCGCAGTGCCCATGGGAATGCTCCTTGGAGTTTTGTATTTTCCCTTACTGGAGTCTGCTTATGATGGAAGATGGTGGGTCATTTATCTGTTGACTGTGACAAAGATCACAGATGTAGGGGCTTATTTTGCAGGGAATTTATGGGGCCGCAGAAAATTGGCCCCCTCGATCAGCCCAGGCAAAACGGTTGAGGGTGCAGTGTTCGGCTTATTTTGCGCATTAGCTGCGAGCTATGGCTTTCATCTGCTCAGCGAATCGATGCAGGCGAGTTTTCAGCTCAGCTCCTCAGAGTCTCTTTGTTTGGGATTAATCCTAGGTTGCACAGGACAATTTGGAGATCTTTCGGAGTCTTTGTTGAAAAGGGACGCCAATAAAAAAGATAGCAATGCTTTGCCGGGCCTTGGCGGAGTTTTGGACGCTGTCGATTCTCTTCTTTTCAATGTTCCGATTATTTATTTCTATTTGGTTTATGTGAGATGATTATTACCATTGACGGTCCTTCAGGAACTGGCAAATCGACGATTGCAAGAGAGCTTGCAAAGGCGCTTCATTTTACTTTTTTTGATACAGGCGCCATGTACCGCTCTTTTGCTTGGTTTGTGCAAAATCGGCAGGTAGGACCAGAAGATCTTCAAGGGATCATTTCCTTAGCTTCTGATTTTTCTTTTTCGATTGAAACCGACTTCCAAGGCGCCAAGCGCTATTTTGTCGGTGAGGACGAGGTTACAGAGAAGATTCGCTCCGAATTGATTTCATCTCTCGCTTCACATATTGCAAAAATTCCTGAAGTGCGAGAATCGCTTGTGCGCATCCAACGTAAATTAGGAAAATCGTCCCATGCTGTTTTTGAAGGGAGGGATATGGGTACGGTTGTTTTTCCTGAAGCGGATTTGAAAATTTTTTTAACTGCTTCACCTGAAATCCGCGCTGAAAGGCGTTATCAAGAATTGTTGGTGAGATTCCCCGATTGCGCCGATTCATTTCAATTTTCACAGATTTTGCAAGATATTATTCAAAGGGACCACAACGATACTACCCGTGAAATTTCTCCTCTTAAGCAAGCTCCTGATGCGATTTTGATTGATACGTCGCATTTGTCTATTCAACAAATTATTAATCAGATCGTCGAGCTGCATAAAAAGAGCATGCGCCGGGCATTTCCCAAGATGAAGTGGCCCTATTGGATGGTCTACTCCTTCGCGCGCTTTTTTTTTCGCCTCTTCTTTCGTCTTCGCGTTGAGGGGCTGGAGTATTTTCGGCCAGGGGCCGGCATTATCGCTGCTAATCACGTTTCTCTCTATGATCCCGAAGTCGTCTCCATCTCTTGTCCAGAAGAGGTCCATTTTTTGGCAAAAGAATCCCTTTTTCGCATCCCAGTTCTTGGAAAGTTGATCCGCATCCTCAACTCGCACCCCATTTCGCGAGATGCTTCCGATGCGGCCACATTCCGACTCATCCTTCGTCTTTTGCAAGAGGGGAAAAAAGTCATTTTATTTCCCGAAGGCAGCAGGTCCGACGACGGACATGTCCAGCCTTTAGAAAAAGGACTCCCTTTTCTCGTCCAAAAAGCAAAATGTTCAATTTATCCTACCTATGTGTCAGGAACTTTTGAAGCGTGGCCCAGATCCCGCAAGTTCCCTAAGCTCCGAGGCCGCATTACCTGCGCCTTCGGCCCGCCGATCGAATGGGAAGAATTTGAAAAAATGGACAAAAAAGAAGCAATGAAAAAAATCAATGAACGGACCTACGAAGCTCTCTGCGCTCTAAAAATCCAAACAGAAGAAATGCGGCCAAGATGACTCGAACATCCACCGAGTTGCCCCGACTAGAACCTGAATCTAGCGCGTCTGCCAATTCCGCCATGGCCGCATAGCATAATGCGTCGATTATAGAAAATATAGCTTTTAACCTCAATATCGTTTGTGGATGGGGCTCCGCCCCAAACCCAGCTATTGGGCTGTCGCCCTTTAGAATCCCTTTTGTTTTTTTTATAAATATATATGGGATTTTAAAGGGCGATAGCCCTTTAACGGGGTTTGGGGCGGAGCCCCAAGTGACTTAATCAGATAAATTCGAGTTCGGTTTGGAGTTCTTCTTTTTTTTGCCATTCTTTGGCTTTGGCGAGTTGGCGCTGGGTGTGTAGTTTTAAGTGATTAGGGAGGGTGGGTTTTTTGAGTAGATCTTGATAGTATTCGATGGCTTCTTTGAAGAGGTTGAGGGAAAGGGCTGCTTCTGCGAGCTGGGCTAAGAGGCCGTATTCGTAGACCCAGGCGTAGAAGTCGGAGTTGAGGGCTGTGGGCGTGCGCATTTGGATCCCTAGCTTTCCAATAGCGTAGGCGAGAGAGGGGCATTTATGTCGATTGTAGTAGCTGGCGAGCCTTTCGAGGGGTTCTGCCCGATAGGGAGTATGTTGATGTGCGCGGCAATAGCTGGCAATGATCGTTTCTTCGGGTTTGCCGAGCATTTCTTCTACGCAGCCGATGCGGAAAAGGGTCCAGAAAAGTTCATCTTTGTCGCCATGCATCAGGGTTCTTTTTTTGTAGTATTTGAGAGCCGAGGGTAAATCGTCGGCTGCGGTATAAGTTTGGGCTAAATAAAAAATATGACGGGCATTCCAAGGTTCTTTTTGAGAGGCCTCTTGGAGGATGGCGATATCTTTTGTGAGCTTATCTGGATCTTGAGATCGGGCGCCGTCTTGAGGGCGCTTCATATAGGCTGTGTGAAGGATCTCTCCTTCCATTTTTCTTGTATGCATGATGCATTCATGAAGAACCCCTTCCCAATGCCATCCTGGGTCGTTGGAGATAATATTAGGATGGAAAAAATCGCTCACTTCGCCTTTTGCTTTCAACATATAAAAATCTTTGTTCCAGGCTGTCTTGTTAAAAGGTTCTATGATCTCGAGGATCTCGTCTGCATCGCATATAAAGAAATAGTCGGCCTTATTGCGAGCTGCTTTTAGAGCTTCATTGCGATTGTGTTCAAAATTGACCCAAGGCCGCTCATGAAGTTGTCCGGGGATGTCTTTTAATACCTCTTGAATGATTAGTTGCGTTCCGTCAGTAGAACCTGTGTCGATAATAACCCAATAGTCGATGATAGATTTTACAGAATCTAAGCATCTTTTAATTACATGGCTTTCATTTTTAACGATCATATTTAAGCAGAGAGTTTTCATTTTTCCTCTAATAATTATTTGTCAATTGTATACAATCAATTTTATTTATTTTTCAAATAGTTTCTATATTTGTTTTGGTTGATTTTTGCTTTATTTTTAATTTTTATTACAATCTAATTAATATTTAATTATAATGTATGGCGAAAGCAGCTGTTTTTAGTTGTTGAAATGTTTTTATAGTATAAATATTATTTTAATGGAGGTCTTTATGTTTGCAGTTAGAGCGGACAATGGTATACAGGTTGAAAATATACAGCATATACCCAACGCGATCCAAAATTTGGTCGCTAGGAGGGTTCAAAGCGCCAAAAATCGATTGTTGCAAAGAGGGGTTGTATTGATTAATACTACCCCTCTTTGCAACAATCGATTTTTGGCAGCTTTCAATCCCTCCTAGCAACCAAATTTTGAATCACGTTGGGTATAATGGAGAGCGGGTAACCGTGGAGCTCAGGCTTGTACAAGCGGATCCTCTTCCGCCAGTAGAGGTTGAGCCCGGTCTTTTGGAAAAAGTTGGGGATGTTTTCATGGGATTGGCTTTGCCCTTGGCTGGGGTGGGGGTTCATGCGGCCTGTGTAGCAGGTTCAGAAGCTACCGGTTGCGACTTGAACGTGGTTGTTTCCGGAGCGCTGGTGATCGGCTCTGCGGCGTTTTGTAAATCGGGGAACATTCGAAGCGCCACGCTAAGAGGACTGGGAGCCACAGCCTCTTTAGCAGTAAGTTGTTTTAGAGGAATCGGCCAAGTTACGGGATGGGTAGCTCAGCAGGCTCCTGTTTTAACAGGGTTGGGAGTTACTGGAGCGGCCTTATACGGAGCCAAAGAAGGCGGCCTTATCTAAATAAAAATTCTCTTCTCTCTCAAAGAAAGCGTAAACATCCGCTTTCTTTGAGTTTCTGTCCATACTTCCTGCTTGCTTCATTTTGCCTCAACTTTTAAACTACGTGAAAATGAGAAGGAGAGGATATGTCTGAAAAAGGAACGATTAAGCATTTGACTGATGGAAATTTTGATCAAGAAGTTGGCTCTGGCGTTGTGCTGGTCGATTTTCATGCAAATTGGTGCGGGCCGTGCCGTATGTTAGCACCTGTTTTGGAGCAGGTCGCAAAAGACGTCAAAGGGAAAGCAGTCGTTGGCAAAGTCGATATCGATAGCGAGCAAAAGACGGCAACCCATTTTCAAATTACCTCCGTGCCTACAATGATCCTTTTTAAAAATGGCAAAGAAGTCAATCGTTTGATTGGATTGAAAAATGCCGATGCGATCAAAGAGTTCATTTTAGCAGAGGTATAACCTAGTGACGCGCTTTTTAGCTTTGACGATGTTTTTTGTCATGGCTGCGGGAGTTGCCCTTCATCAAGGAGTTGACTTGATGGAAGCGGGCGACTGGATTGGCAAATTGCCAGGCGATGTCATCATTAAAAAGAAGGGGATGGTTTTTTATTTTCCCTTTACTTCGGCCTTGCTTGCAAGCGGGGCTTTGTCTTTGTTCCTTTCGCTCTTTACAAGTCGGAAAAAATAGTCGATGTCATCTTTGATTAGCGTAAAAAACCTTAAAAAGGTCTATGGCAAAAAAAAGCCTTTTGTGGCCGTAAATGGAATTTCTTTCGATCTGCATGACGGAGAGATTTTAGGGCTTTTGGGGCCTAATGGCTCTGGAAAGACGACGACTATTCAGATGCTTTTGGGGACATTGGCCTATACGTCGGGGCAGATTATCTATTTTGGCAAGGATTTTGGGCGCTGTCGTTCTGAAGTTTTGCAGAAAGTATCATTCGCCAGCACTTACACCAGTCTTCCTTATATTTTGACCATTGCTGAAAATTTGCGTTTTTTTGGTCGGTTTTACGGCATTGACGATCCGGATCCGAAGATCGATCCTCTATTGGACCGTTTTGGCATTTTGGATAAAAAAGATACGCCCGTCTCTTCTTTGTCTGCA
>DAINNB010000075.1:0-7881 GCA_036736085.1 Chlamydiales bacterium | reverse complement strand
ATCACTCAAAAACGGCACGTCATGGTGAAATTTTTGAAGACGAGGCTATTTGTTGAAGACGGCTTAAAAAAAGACAAACCGGTGTTGGGCGTATTAGTAGGGCTTAATTTTTTAAGAGAACACGAACTGTTTAACCATCATCATGCAATGGCGGCGATTCAAAAATTAGCGCCTCTTGTAAAACTTGTTGAAGGTTCGATGATTTCAGAAAAGGAAAAAGAAAGTTCTTTGCAGCTTGTCTATTTGGAAATTGAAAAAGAAAGCGGCGAGGATTTTTCTTTTGATGAAGTGCAGTCTTTCCGCGCGCATCTTCCAGATTTGCTGACGGAAAATGTAGAGCAGCTGACCCATCCGATCTTCATGCCTCGCAATGAAGAGGAGGTGCTTCGCAATATCATGGCGCTTTCGAGACAAATTCGCTATGTGAACGATATGCCTCAAGTGATCATCTCTTTCGATGAGCAAAAGGCGGATGATTTATGTTTCACGATCATTCTTTTAAGAGTGCGCTCGGAGAATGGACGTTCGATCCAAGATCTTTTTGCTCAGGATAAGGCCAATATTTGTTTCTTGCCTGAAAAGGTACGTAAATTAGGCTCGATCCGACGAAAATATGCTAAAGAAGCGGCGCTTGTCCGCGCGATGGTCCCTATGAAAGATTTTATGCGCCTTGATCATTCAGTCGATTTATACCGGGCTCGTCAATCTGTTTTAGCTGAAGTGGTCCGTTTGGTTGGCGAAGTAAGAGATTTTAACGGCGGGATGATCCTCAAGCAGCAAGAGCTTCTAGATGATTTGAAAATGGTGCTGGGAAGACAAGCGGAGCAGCATGGTCTTTTATTAGAGCAGTTTTTTTATTCCCTTATGCCGATGGAAATGCGTAGCGTATTAGAACCAGACCCATTAAAACAGTGGTTTCTTATGTTGCTGCAAACAACAAAGGTCGATTTTAGGCATAGAAGAAAAACAGGGGATTGGTTATGCAAGCAAGATAGCCGCCGCGTGTTCGCAGTCTTTCCTGACCTTCATCCGAAACAAAGCGCTGTGTTGCAAGAGCGGATCACTGCGCTTGGACTGCCGCAGCATAAATTGGTTTCGTTTTCTTTAGTTTTTCAAGAAATTCCCTATTTAGGGTATCTTCTTTTCAGCGAAGCTCAAGAGCTGCAAACAAAAGTTCTTGAAGCGCTGGAAGAACCTTTGCCCATGTGACCTTTTATGCAAAATGAATATCCTATACAAATTTACCCTTCGATCCTTTCGGGGGATTTTGGTCGTCTAGCCGACGAGGCCAAAAGAATCGAAGCGGCAGGGGCCGATGCCATTCATATCGATATCATGGATGGCCATTTCGTCCCCAATTTGACGTTAGGCCCTAAAGCAGTTGCCGCAATCAATCGGAGCGTTAATCTTTTTTTAGACGTCCATGTGATGATCTATCACCCTTTCGATTATGTGGAGGCCTTTGTGAGCGCAGGAGCGGATCGGATCACGTTTCATTTTGAAGCGACGGAAGATGTAGAAGAGACGATCCATTTTATCCGAAAATGCGGCATTAAGGCAGGCGTTGCCTTCCGCCCAGAAACTTCTTTTTCTATGGCGGTCAAATATTTAACCCAATGCGATTTAATTCTATTTATGACGGTTAGCCCGGGATTCGGCGGCCAGAAGTTTATGCCAGAAATTCTTGAAAAAGTTCGCCTTGCCCGTGAGTATTGCGATCGGAATCAGATCCGCCAGGGTGGTGTGGTCGCAAAAGATGGCTTGCGTGCCGATTTGCTTCCCCCATTTGATATTCAGGTAGACGGTGGAGTGAATGCAACGACCGCCAAAGCTTGTAAAGAGGCAGGGGCGAACGTTCTTGTCAGCGGCGATTATTTATTTCAGCAGCCTAATTTGTCTACGGGCATCCAGCTATTGCGTGCCCCATGAATACCAACCCTTTGTTTCGCTCAGCATATAAAAAAGTTGTCGTTGTTGGCGGTGGCACGGGAAATTTCACCGTGCTTAGAGGGCTCAAGTATTATCCCCTGGAACTCACGGCAGTCGTTTCAATGGCCGATGATGGGGGAAGCACAGGTATTTTGCGAGACGAGTTAGGGGTTTTACCTCCAGGAGACGTTCGGCAATGCTTAGTTGCTTTATCGAATTCAAGCCGTTTGATGCGCAGCCTTATGAATTATCGGTTTGAAAATGGAGGGCTCGGCGGCCATAGTTTTGGCAATCTCTTGCTCTCTGCACTCGAAAAAGTCACGGGAAGCTTTGAGAGAGCTGTGGAAGAAGCGGGCAGGATTTTATATATTAAAGGGAAAGTGATCCCCGTTACGACGCATCAGGTTCGTTTGAAAATGATCTTGAACAACCGCAAGGTACTGGAAGGAGAAAAGGAGATTTATCTCTCTCAGGAGATCGACCAAGGGTATAAATCAATTTACCTAGAACCTTTCGCCAAAGTGAACACCAGAGTGCTGGAAGCTCTTAAAACAGCGGACCTTCTTATCATCGGCCCTGGAGGGTTTTATACTTCGCTTATCCCTAATTTACTCGTCGACGGGATGTGCGAGGCCATTCGGGCTTGTCCTGCAAAAAAAGTTTTCGTCGTCAATTTAATGAACCGAAAAGGGCAGACGACTGGATTTAAAACAAGCCACTATCTTCAAGAGATGACCCGGTTTTTAGGCAAAGATGTATTTGATCATATGCTGATTAATTGTCAAAAACCTCCTGCAGATTTAATCGATGTATATGCAGGGGAAGGCGATTTGGTTGAAAATGATTTGGACGATCCTCGAGTTATTTTTGCCGACCTTTTAGGCAAAGTTTCTGAATTGAACGCTAAGGATCTAATGAAGCGGAATTTAATTCGGCATGATTCGAAAAAATTAGCGCAGGAGCTGGTAAAAATTGTTGATCATCTTTGATCTTGACGATACGTTGATTGATACTTCAGGCGCTATTGTCCCTTTTAAGCTGAAACTTTGCTTAGAGAGGTTAAAGGAGCTAGGTCTTCGCTATGACGATTTTGAAGCCGCTTATGAACGGTTGCTGGCCCTTAATGCAGCAGCTCTCCGTTCCCGAGACGCTCTGGAAGCATTTATTAACCTGTCTCATGGGGATCCTTCATGGCTGGAGCTCGTTTTGCCGACAATGGTTTCTCCCTTGCCAGAAGATTTTATCGTTCCGACGACTCCTTTTGCCAAGGAAATATTAGAAGAGCTCCGGATTTCTCATGATTTGACCCTCGTTACGGCAGGCTACCCCCCTTTTCAGAAAGAAAAGTTGAAAAAAGCTGGTATTGAACCGTCTCTTTTTAGTAATATTCTGATCCCAGAAGATTGTATTAAACGGCCAGCTTATGAGGCTTTGTATAAACAATTTTTTAAAGGCCAAGCGCTCGTTTGCGGAGATCGAATCTGGGTGGATTTGCTTCCCGCGCACGAACTGGGATTTACGACCGTGCATATGCGATGGGGTCGTGGGCTGTTGAATCAAACGGAACCTTGGATCGACTATTCGATCTCAGGCTTGCGTGAACTAAGGGACATAGTACGATGACGACTTCGAATCAAATCACTCCTGGCATGACACTGAATATCGATGGAAAGATTTATCGAGTAGAATCTAGTGTAAAGGTGACTGTGGCCAAGGGGCCTCCTTTCGTGAAAACGAAACTTCGCAATTTAATCACGGAAGAGTTGATTGAGAAAAGTTTTAAGCCTGATCAGATTGTTCAGGAAGTGTCTTTAGTTGAAAGAGCTCTTGAGTTTTTGTATCCCGAAGGAAAAGAATATTTGTTCTTGGACGTCGGCAATTTGGAGCAAGTGCAAGTTCCTTCTTCTATTTTGGGCAACAAGATCCATTTTTTGAAAGAGGGGATCCAAGTAAAGGCGATGTTTTATGGCGATACCATTTTTGCCGTAGAATTGCCTCAGTTTCTTGAGATCATGGTTGTCAAAACCGAAGAGCTGCCAGTTGAAGATGCAAGCGGGGAAGGAAATAAAAGCGCTGTCTTGGAGACAGGTGCAAAAATGTCCGTGCCATTATTTATTGAAAGCGGCGATGTGATTAAAGTCGACACGCATGCTCATGAATATATACAGAGGGTGTAAAACACAGTGGATTTAGATATTATTAAAGCGTTGATGGCTCATCTCGAGGCAAGCAAGCTGAGAAAGATGATTTATAAGCAGGGTGATTTTGAACTCCATTTAGAAAAAGAAAATGAACCGCCTCCTGCTCCGATTCATGCAGTCGTCCCTTCTCAGCCAGTCAAAATGCATTTTGAAGCGCCTCACGATCTTCCCTCTTCGAGGGGGGAGCGTTCTCCTGAGCTGCCAGGTAATTATGTCACTTCGCCCATGGTAGGTACTTACTATGGCTCTCCGGCCCCAGATCAACCTCCTTTTGTTAAAGTAGGGGATACGGTCAATGAGAATACGGTCGTATGCATTATTGAAGCAATGAAAGTCATGAACGAGGTGAAAGCGGGCGTGAATGGGGTAGTAGCTGAAATTTTAGCTGAGAATGCGCAGCCTGTAGAATATGGAAGCCGGCTGCTTCGCATCACAGATAGTTCGGGGCGTTGAGATCGTGCAAAAAGTATTGATAGCTAATCGAGGCGAGATCGCCGTTCGGATTATCAGAGCCTGCCATGATCTGGGGCTCCAAACAGTTGCCGTCTATTCGGAAGCTGATGCTGAAGCGATGCATGTGCATCATGCAGACGAAGCGATTTGCATAGGGCCCGCCCAGTCGATGAAATCTTATCTTAAAATTCCTAATATCATCGCCGCTTGTGAAATTACGGGCGCTGATGCCGTCCATCCCGGCTACGGTTTTTTAAGTGAAAATGCGAACTTTGCATCGATTTGCGAAAGTTCCGGACTGACCTTCATAGGCCCCTCTTCAAAATCGATCTCCCTTCTTGGTGATAAAGCCATGGCCAAAGCAACGGCCAAAAGTGTCAAATGTCCCGTGATCCCAGGTTCTGAAGGGGTAGTTCACGACGTAGAGTCAGGTTTAAAAAATGCCCATAAGTTCGGCTATCCCCTCTTTATCAAAGCTGTCGCCGGCGGCGGAGGCAAAGGGATTCGAATTGCTTTTTCCGATGAAGATTTTGTGCAAAAATTCATCCAGGCGCGCACGGAAGCTGAAGCGAGCTTTAACAATCCAGATGTCTATCTCGAAAGAATGATCGTCAATCCGCGCCACGTAGAAGTACAAGTGGTAGGGGACAAGTATGGCAATTACATCTACCTAGGAGAAAGGGACTGCACGATCCAGCGACGCAGGCAAAAGCTTATTGAAGAGGCTCCTAGCCCCAAGGTCAGCGAGTCACTTCGAAAAAAAATGGGCCAGTGCGCTGTAGAAATCGTCAAAGCGGCCCATTATCAATCTGTCGGCACAGTGGAATTTCTCCTCGACGAACAAGGTAGCTTCTACTTCATGGAAGTGAACACCCGCATTCAAGTCGAGCACACGATCACAGAAGAGCTCACGGGCAGTGGTCTCGTCAAGCGGCAACTCTGCATCGCCAGCGGAGAAAAACTTGTCCATCGCCAGAAGGACATCACATTTAACGGCCATATTTTCGAGTTTCGTATCAACGCCGAAAATCCTGCTCAAAACTTCGCCCCCTCCCCTGGACAACTTGAGCACTACACGCCTCCAGGAGGCCCTCACGTCCGCGTCGATAGCGCTTGCTACGGCGGCTATAAGATCTCTCCCCACTACGACTCGATGATCGCAAAACTCATCGTCAAAGGCGCTACACGCGAAGAGGCTATCGCTCACGCAAAACGGGCCCTCAGAGAATTCCACATCGCAGGCGTCCACTCCACGATTCCCTTTCATCAATACATGCTCGAAGACCAACGTTTCTTGACCCACAATTACACGATTGGCTACATCGACCAATTGATTTCAGAAGGCTGCAGCTTTACGTGATGGGAAATTGGGGCTCTGCCCCAAACCCCGCCAAAGGACTGCGTCCTCTGGACTCCTATGGTCTTTTGAATGAAGATATTATATTTAATGGATGCAATGGCGGATTTTTTCTGATAAATCTCGAAAATTCGGTAAGATTTTTTGTCTAAAGTAGGATGATTAATGATAGAGGTTATAAAGGGCTATCTGCGGAATAGTCTTGCGTAAGCAAACATAAGGCAAGCTACAATGGTCCACCAACCAATCGTAATAAAGAGTGAAGACTGAAGTCTTGCTATTTTCTCGGAATCTAAATCTTTTGAAATTCCCATTTCATGTTCAGAAGAATATTCAAGATGGCTGTTCATTAAAAGAAAAGCTTTTTTAATTGTACCTATAAACTCCCTTCCTACTATTAAAGAACCGTACATTTCAAACGAAAGAAATGCAGGAAAGGCAAGAAATACCGGCTTATATCCTCGAAACGCAACTTCGCCAATCTTCTGATTTCCTAGCATTTTCTGGAAAAGGAGATACGCTGTGGAAGAGGCTGGAAGTGACGCTAGAATTTTAGGAATTTGCAAATCTGTGTATTTCCTCAAAATATAGGCAGAACTTCCGGCGCATGTATCGTATGGTATAGCTTGTTCTTTTGCTGAGCTATAGATGAAATTCTGGAGACCTTCTTTTTGTTGATAAGTTAGTGGAGCTTGAATCGCAATGTGAGACCTGCCTGCCTTGCCAACATTCCGGACATCCAGCCCGCCGCATACAACGATCAAATGTTTTCCATCAAACGCCAGATGCAAATGGTCCGAAAGAGGGTAGTATCTGATTTCAATTATTGATTTTTTTTGAATGTATAGCTCGGCGTTAGACTCTGCATTCTTCAAGACAGAACTTAGTGAGCTATCTATCCGGTCAGATAAGAGATCTGAGGGGACCTCTTTAGAGACAACGGATTTCCTTGCCTGCTTCTGATTTGGCAATGAATTGACTTTGGTTGGCGTTCCCAACCCTGATACTGCTGCGCACATAAAACACACGTTTATTATTTGATGGCGCAATAATTATAAACAAAAATAATATTTTTGTAATTAAAAATCTATTGTTTGTTATCGTTTTTTTTTAAATGTCAGCTTTCTTTTTTTAGAAATGTCCTCCTTATTGGTAGTCAATCACTTGTGACTTACCAAAAGAGGACATTTCTAAAAAACGCTAACAGCGCGATTCATCCCAGAGCTAAAGCACTGGGTTTTCTCGCGTCCATGCGATAAATGCATCTAAAATAAAATTCTTTTGCGTTTTGACGATTGGCATGGCCATGAACCAGACTACGATCAACATGAGAGGCTCGCGTGCTGGGAAGGCTCAAAAAAAATCAATATCAATTTGCTGTTTTAGAAAACGGCTCAGCGAGTTGTCTTATCGTGGTGAGATGAAATAACTTTTTTTCTCTCTGCTCGCTTGTAAATTCCCCTACCGAAAAATCAAGATAAACTAGCATATTTATCTAAGAAAAATCAAAGGATTCTAAAGGACTTCGTCCTTTAGCGGGGTTTGGGGCGGCGCCCCAAGGGAGAGATGACAAGTGAAAGGAATTGTGTTGGCAGGTGGGAGTGGGACGAGGCTGTATCCTGCGACGCTTGCTGTATCTAAGCAGCTGCTTCCTATTTTTGATAAGCCGATGATCTATTATCCCTTGTCAGTTTTGTTGATGGCAGGGATTCGGGAGATTTTGATTATTGCAACACCTGGCGATATGGTCCGGTTTCAAGAGCTTTTGGGAGACGGCTCCGAGCTTGGGGTGCGCTTTGAGTACGCCGTTCAGTCTCATCCTGGGGGATTAGCCGAAGCTTTTTTAGTGGGGGCCTCTTATATTGGGGGGGAGCCTGTCGCGTGGATTTTGGGAGAAAACATTTTATATGGGACAGACCTTCCCGAGATATTGCAAGGAGG
>DAINNB010000074.1:665-7905 GCA_036736085.1 Chlamydiales bacterium | reverse complement strand
CAAATGAACCTATTCATGAAGGCGTGTCTTGAATAAGGAAAAGCTCAGCTATCTTTTTCTCCGCGCCGTCACCTACCCGTTTAGCTGGCTCCCCTACTCATGTCTTCATGCAATCGGCCGCGGAATAGGGACCCTTTGCTATTATTTAATGACAGATTATAGGAAACGAGCTCTCAGCAATCTCTCTTTGGCCAAAGATCTCGCTTTAACTCCCAAACAAGTCATCCAAACAGCTAAAAAATCGTTTCAAAATCTAGCGATCAATTGTTTAGAGTACCCTAAACTTGCTGGAGAAAAAGATTTTTCTCGCGTGATCCATTGCGAAAACCCCGAGGTTGCCAACGCTCTTTACCAAAAAGGCCAGGGAATTATTTTCTTCTGCGGACATCAGTCCAATTGGGAAGTTTTATTCCTCGATGGAACATCCCGCATGCAAGGGATCGCGATCGGCAAACCGATTAAAAACAAGCTGCTTTATCAGTGGATCTTATCCATTCGAGAAAAAAATGGCGGTACGATCATCGCACCTCGCAATGCAGTAAGAGAAGGACTTCGAGCTCTGCGCAAAGGCGTTTTTATGGGAATCGTTGGAGATCAAGGAATGCCCGATAGCGGCTACGCCTTTCCCTTTTTGGGTAGACGGGCTTGGACTTCGACGGCTCCCGCTCTTTTAGCTTATAAAACGCAATGTCCGGTCATTTTCGCCGCAACAAGGCGCGTAAAAGGAGGATACCGAATCCATTATTCGGATCCCATTTGGCCCGATGTCACAAGGCCTGCGGAACTAGAGGTGGTGCGCATGATGAATGAGCTTCTCACTCAGCTCCAAGAGAGCATCAAAGATTCTCCGGGAGAATGGCTCTGGCAGCATAACCGCTGGAAACAACAAACGCCTCAAATTCTCTATAAAAGATTTCGGCAAGACTGCATCTGTCTTATTTTACCTGAAGAACCAGATGCATTTGAGATGTTTAGAAATCATCTACCGACCCTCAAAACGATCTATCCCCTCGTCTTTTTCTCCATCTTTGTTCCGGAGCGCTACCGCGCATCTTCCCTCATCGAAGCAGACGAGATCATTTATTACCATTCACTGAAAGAAACTATGCTCAAAGACTACCGATTCAAACTCGTCTTTAACTTTACCTCCGATCCGCGCATCCAAAAACATTACGAGAAACTAAGCGCATTTGAAGTCGTTGACGCCCAAACGCTTAAAGATTTAGCTGCTCCCCACCTCCCAGAACATTTACAGTCCGATTGGTCTGAAATTTTTAAAAGGGCGCTTTGCCGCCCCGGCTCATTATGGACGAAAACTTCATAGGTCACTACATGCCTTGCCATCGATTTTATCTTCCTCTTTCTTTAGATCCTCAAACAGAAGTCTACCTTGAAGGGACAGAGCTACACCATCTCGCCCACGTCATGCGTGTGAGAGAAGGAGAAGAAGTAGAGCTTATCAACGGCAAAGGAGTGTTAGCTCAAGCAAAACTCATCAGACTCGATAAGAAAAAAGCTCTTTTTACCATTGAAAAAGTGTTCAAAATACCAGCTGCCACGCCTCAAATCTTACTTGGAGTTCCTTTGCTTCGCCCCTCTAAACTGGAGTGGATCGTAGAAAAAGGGACAGAGCTCGGGGTAGACTCTTTTCTCTTCTACCCATCCGAACTAGGAGAAAAAAAGGGACTCTCGGCGCACCAACTCGAGCGCCTCGAATCGCTGCTCATTTCCGCAACCAAACAATCTGGTCGTTTATTTTTACCTCATATAGAGATCCTTTCCTCTTTCCAAGATCTCTTCAAAAAAGAAGTTTTTATATATTTTGGAGATACAAAAACTTCTTGTTCTTTTGAAGCAACAAACTTTCCTGTCTTATTTATCACCGGTCCCGAATCAGGATTTTCAAAACAAGAATATCAAGTATTGCAGCAGCAAGCTCAAGGCGTTAAGCTCAACGAATATGTTCTAAGAGCAGAAACAGCCCCCCTCACAGCAGCTAGTATTTTGGCTTGGAAAAAATGCATTCCATAAATAAATTCATTTCAACAAGCGCTCTCTTAATTCAAGAATGATCTAGCTAAATAATAATAGAGAGGTATCCCTGCAATCACATTAAAAGGGAAGGCGATCCCCAAGGAGAGAGGCAAATATACGGCCTCATTAGCCTGAGGCAATGCAATCCGCATAGCTGCAGGAACTGCAATATATGAAGCGCTCGCCGTTAACACCGAGATCAAAGTCCCCGTTCCAGGATCTAAACCAAGAACATAACTGAAAATTAGACCGACGATGCCTCCTATTAAAGGCATATAAACACCGAAAAGATGAAGAGAAGGTGGAAAGGATTGAAAATGAGAACGCTGCATGCCAACACGAATCCCCATATCAAATAAAAATAAACACAAAAATGGCTTAAAAAAAATCAAAACGCCATCGCCTATATATGCTACGTTTTTCCAATAAAAAAAAGAACCTGCAAGCATACCCACAAAAATCGCAACAATAGCCTTATTAAATAAAGATTCATAAAGAATCTTAAAAAAACTCGAAGAGTTTTGGAAACTTGATTTATCGAATATTTTCGCAATAAAAATTGCAGAAATGATGGCAGGAATTTCCATAACAGCGAGAACGGCAACGATCAATTTTTCATAATTTATCTGAATCTGATCTAAAAATGAAACAGCCGTAATAAACGTCATCACACTGACTGAGCCGAATGACGCGGCTATGGCTGCTGCAGTAGGACAATCCATACGCGAGAAGGAGCGAACAAGATAAAAAGAAAGAAAAGGATGCAAAAACCCCCAAATAACAAGCGCGGTCAAAATCGAAAAAAACAAAAATGCTGATGAAAAAGAATGCTCAATCAAAGGCCCTCCTCCCTTAAGACCTATGCAAAATAAAATATAGATCGTCAGCAGTTTATTCAAATGAATCGGTAATTTCCATCCCGGTCTGATCAGGGTAAAAAAAATGCCGAGCATAAATGATAAAAGAGGCAAGTTAAAAATATTTTTTGCTATTAAAGACAAAAAGTTCATTGAACATTCCTTGGTTTTTATACCTTGATTATTTCCGCCCACCAATTATTTATAAAATTGATAATTCTCATTGAATTTATCAGATTTTCTCATTAATATAGCTGGATATGGACACACTTCTTCTCAAAAGTTTTTTAACGCTCGCCAAAACGAAAAATTTCACGAAGGCGGCCAACCTGCTCTATCGGTCGCAATCTGCAATCAGTTTGCAAATAGCTAAACTTGAAGAAATAACAGGAAAACCCCTGTTTACAAGAGACAGACGAAGCGTCAATTTAACAGTCGAGGGAGAACAATTTTTAGGCTACGCCCATAAAATTCTTCAAATCGAAGAAGAAATGACCAGTCATTTTCAAAAACCTTCGATCAAGGGAGAAGTGACTTTTGGAACTCCCGAGGACCTCGCTACAGCCTATTTGCCTAATATCTTGGGCAACTTTGTTGAGGCCTATCCCAGAATTTTACTAAATGTCCACTGCGAATTCACCATGGACCTCCTCAAAGGATTTGAGTCTCAATGGTACGATCTTATTTTAATCAAGCAAGACCCGCAAAACCCTCATCCTAGGAGCGAAGAAGTTTGGAAAGAACCTCTTGTCTGGGTTGCTAATAAAGAAAAATTTCACTTTGATTGGAAACAAGCCCCACTCCCCCTCGTCTTAGGCCCCTCTTCTTGCGTTTATAGAAAAAGAGCGGTCGACACATTAAACAAAGAAGGGATTAGTTGGAGGGTCGTTTATACGAGTCCCAGTCTCACCGGGACATTCGCTGCAGTTAAGGCGGGTCTAGGCATTTCAGTCCTACCTCTCAAAATGATTCCCAAAGAACTTCAAATGGTTAGAACTCTTCCCCCTTTGAAAGATGCTCAAATTGCTTTACTAAAACAAGAATATATCTCTGAAGCAGGGTCAGCCTTGAGCGCTTATGTTGTCGACCACATTATGTCTAATATCACCACATAATCAATGCAATTCATTTAACTTCCAAATAAAACCACAATTACACTAAAATATAAACACAAAAAATAAGGTGTTTATGATAATTAAAAATATCTCTCTTTACAGTCAAAAATTTACACTAAAAGAGTTAAACCATTGTAAAAAAATTATCCATTCCTCAAAGATTCCTTCTGAGATCACTGCCCTTAACGAGAAAATCAAATCTTTAGAACCTCACTGCCAACAATTTAAAAAAATGCATATCGAGTGGAAAAAACTCAATCATCAGATCGATCAAAAAATGAACCAAGCGCTCTCGGGGAAACATTCTTCAAAGCCCCCTACGCCTTTCGTAAAAGAAAAAGGTCATATATCTGCACCTCTTTCAAGCTTCCTTGAGTCTATGGGACATTCTGGAGAATGGACTGATATCTGGGTCGATTCCTCAACCCTTATAAGAGTGCGAATGATTTCAAAAGCTCCAAAGAAGAAAACGACATCAAAAGATTTTTCTAAACTCATTCCTTATATGGGACTAGCTCTAGGGACTGTATCAGGCCTAGCAGAGCGGTTCATCTCCTCTCGAAACTTGGATTTTAAAGATAAAAAACTTGTAAAAACAATTTTTCAACAATTCCCTCCATTAGAAGTGATCAACCGTCTGAAACAAAGCGAAATTAAACATTTTTCATTGTTCATGCCTCTATTGCCCCTAGCCGCGCAGATCGTTCGACATGCTGTGATGGGTTCTAAAGATCAGTCACTTGTCGAGCGATTTAAAACCTCTTTAACGACCCGTGCAACAATTGAACAAAAAGTTTATACAGCCGCAGCTATTCTTGGGATCCTTGGAGCCGCTTGCTATCCTAAAGAATGGGCCGAAGAGTATTTTGATCCCTCAGGCCACATTATGCTAAAAACTCTTTTAACCACTTTGACAGCAAAAACTCTTTCCGCAGCTCTAAATTCAACAGAAAGCAAATCTGCTATCATCGGTTCTACAGCCTTGTATGGCATCCAAGCTATTACCGATGCTGTCTTGGTCCACGCAACTGTCAGCGTCTGCCATACGGTACCAGAGTTAGCAGCCGGATTCGCTGCCGCGTTCACCATCTCCGCTTTGGCGCGAAAAGCTATTGAGACGCTGCAGCCAGCAAAGCTGTAAGAAGCTCGCCAATTTTTTGACGGACGGTGGAATCGGTCAACAGGCCATTCTTATCAAATTTGTCTTGGGCCTGCGACACCATGATCTCAGGCCGATTTAAAGGATGCATGTTCACCCCGACAAAAATTTGACGAAGATGGTACTGCGCCCTAGATGTCCCCAAAAGCCCCATGGTGGCCCCCATAATCCCAACTGGCTTATTTTCCCATGAGTTATCGCCATAGGGCCTAGTCCCCCAATCGATGGCGTTCTTTAATACCCCCGGAACTGAATAGTTATATTCAGGCGTTGCAATCAAAATCGCATCAACTTCCCGAACTTTTTTCTTAAATTCGGCGACAGCTAGAGGAATATGATTTTCTTCATCTTGGTTGTAAAGAGGGATATTTTTGAGATCGATGATCTCCAGCACACCATGAGACGGCATTAATTCATGGGCCGCTTGCAATAAGCCTCGGTTATAAGAAGCTTTGCGCAAACTTCCTGCAAATCCCAAGATCTTGACTTGTTTTTTCATCTAACACCTTCTTTACATCGATAAAATTTTACAACTAGGAGCTTCTTCTGATCCTCGATAAATAAGACCTCGTTTTGGATCGAGCGTCACTTCTTCATCTTCTTTAAGAACTGCCATGGCTCCATCCGCTCTCGTCATAACAGCAAGATCAAAGGTTTTAGCTAAAAGCGCCGCATATTTTTCAGAAGAGACATCTCCAATATAATTTTGTAAAATAACGCCGGCAGCATGTTTAAGTAAAGGCAGGAATGAATCGTCACAATGAGGGATCACTACCAGTCTTCCTGCTAACTGGTCCGGAGTTCGCGACTGCGAAGAAAGGACGATTGACACTTTCCCCGACACTTTTCCTCCAGTTCCTTTATGCCCTCTCACCAAAATCTCGCCAATGTTTTCAACCATCATCATATTCGTCGAGCCTTTCTTCCCAAAAGCCACTCCCGCGGTCACGACAACCACATCACCAAAAGCAATGATATGTTCCGAAAGAGCGTAGGCGCTCACTGCGGCAAAGGCCTCTTTCGCATTTTTGCACTGATCGGAAAAAACAGGAACCACGCCCCAATTAAAGGCCAGTTGATGATAATTTTTCTCTCGCGTGGTCAAAGCGACAATCGGCATTTCAGGTCGCAATCTCGACACGAGCCGAGCTGTAGCTCCGGACGAGGTAAAGGCAAAAATCGCTTTTCCATTCGCGCTATAAGCTGTTTTGACCGCAGCCAAAGCTACTGAAGAAGAAATATCGTGATAATCTTTCTTAGAATGTTCATCAAAAAACGTTCGATAACTAAAATCGGCCTCGGCTTCTCGGATAATAGAGCTCATCCTTTGCACGGTCTCAATCGGGTATTTTCCAACCGCCGTTTCTCCCGACAGCATAACAGCCGACGTCGCATCATAAATCGCATTGGCCACATCGGACACTTCAGCTCTCGTCGGGCGAGGATTAGAAATCATCGATTCGAGCATCTGCGTCGCCGTTACCACAGGTTTACAGGCCAAATAACATTTGCGGATCATCATCTTTTGCAATTTAGGCACTAAGGCCAAATCCACTTCAACGCCTAAATCTCCTCTCGCAATCATAATCCCATCGGCAGCTTGCACGATGCTATCGAAATTCTCCACGCCTTCTGCATTTTCAATTTTAGCGATCACAAAAATATCAGTTTTTCCTTCTTTCGCCAAAAACTCCTTAATAGATAAAACGTGATGAGAAGAGCGGATAAAAGATGCTGCCACATAATCAACTTCTTGTTCGCAGCCAAACCGCAAATCAAGCATATCTTGCGGCGTCATTGCAGGCAGATCGATGACAGCTCCCGGTACATTGATCCCCTTATTGCTCTTTAGGGTTCCGCTATTTTGAATTTCCACCTCGATAGCATGTGCCCCTTTCTCAAGCACCACAGATGAAATGTATCCGTCATCAAATAATATCTTCATCCCCTCAGACACTTGCGCAAAAGCCTCAAAAGGATGCACAGCAACTTCTCCATCAACCACGCGAAGATGAACACAAATCAAAAGTAAAGAAAAAGAACACTACAACATAAAGGCAAAAAACATAAAAAAC
>DAINNB010000074.1:0-655 GCA_036736085.1 Chlamydiales bacterium | reverse complement strand
ACTTGCGCAAAAGCCTCAAAAGGATGCACAGCAACTTCTCCCTCCCCCCCGCGCTTTTTCACCAGCTTCAACCGATCGCCTGCTTTCAACGTCACCGAATCGCCAAGAATCTTTCCCACCCGAAGCTCAGGCCCCTTCGTGTCCAGCATGATCGCAAGCGGCCTCTTCGCCATCCCCCTCGCCTTTTTCAAAAGCTCAATGGTCTTCAGATGCTCATCATGTGTCCCATGACTAAAGTTCAACCTCGCCACATTCATCCCCGCTTCAATCAACGCCAACATCTTTTCCAACGTCGCCACAGCAGGACCAATCGTACACACAATCTTCGTCCGGTTCATCTTCTTCTCTCTCGTAATCCTAAGTTGGATTATTCCAGAAAGGAGAGTTTATCCCCAAAATGATTATGAGCCTCTTGGAGCTTCGCTCCAAACCTCACTAAAGGGCTGACGCCCTTTAGAATCCCTTTTTTATTTTGGAATGGGTAGTTTTAATTTTGGGATAGAAAATTGGTGATGATGTGAAGCGGATTTGGTTGATCTACAGAGGGAGAGTAAAAGGCTGAAATGGGAGCAAAATGTGCATCGAATCCTTTTCGGGGCGGTAAGGTAGGTTCGAGCGATAGAATTTGAGTTGAATCGGAACATTGGAGCGCAAG
>DAINNB010000073.1:0-7967 GCA_036736085.1 Chlamydiales bacterium | reverse complement strand
GGGATTGCGCGCGCTTTAGCCAACAATCCTGAAGTGCTTTTTTGCGATGAAGCCGCCTCCGCCTTAGACCCCACAACAACAAAAGAAATTTTAAACCTTCTCAAAAAAGTGAATGAAGAGCTAGGCATTACTATCGTGCTCATTACGCATGATATGGAAGTCATTAAACGAGTTTGCCATCGAGTTGCAGTCATTGAAGCGGGGAACATTGTTGAAGAGGGGCCCGTCTCCCACGTGTTTGCCGATCCCCAGCATCCAACAACCAAACAGTTTATCCAAGGCTCCCGACATGAAATTCCAGCCAGCTTCTTTAAAGAAGTTTCAGAAAACAGAAAATTGCTACGCCTAAGATTCAAAGGCACCTCTGCTAGCGAGCCGCTGATTTCCCAAATCGTAAAAAACTATCACATCGATGCGAATATTTTACTCGGCTGGATCGATCATCTACAGACCACTACAGTAGGAACTCTCGTCATTGAACTCACAGGCCCGGCAGAAGGCATTCAAGGCGCCTTGCACTATTTAACCAAACAACAAGTCCACTACGAGGAGCTTACCTCATGTTAACAAATATGGAACTGGCCCTTGAACTCCTTCCCCTTCAGTTTGGCAATACTCTCTACATGGTCTTTGTCTCGGCATTCTTTGCTCTTCTCATCGGCTTGCCTCTTGGCATCATTTTGACGATCACTGACAAAGGACATGTAAAAGAAAATAAAGGCCTCTACAAAACACTTGAAACCATCGTAAATATTGGCAGATCGTTTCCCTTTGCCATTTTAATGGTCGCCTTAATTCCTGTGACCCGATGGATCGTGGGAAGCAGTTTAGGGACGAGCGCGTCTATCGTCCCCCTGACGATTGCCGCCGCCCCTTTTGTCGCCCGCCTTATTGAAACAAGCCTTAAAGAAGTCGATCCTCATCTACTAGAAGCGGCTATTGTGATGGGATCGAATACAAGTCAGATCATTTGCAAAGTCCTGCTGCCAGAAGCCCTTCCTTCTCTTTTATCCGACATCACGCTTACCCTCGTCAATCTGATTGGCTATAGCGCTATGGCAGGACTTGTAGGAGGCGGGGGGCTTGGGCAAGTAGCTATTCAGTACGGTTATAACCGTTTCAACACCTTTATTATGATGTTAACTGTTTTTTTATTGATCATTATTGTACAAACAGTTCAATGGCTCGGCAAAGCCGCAGTCACATCCATTTTGAAAAAAAGAGGGAAGCTCACTTATGAATAAATCTATCTTACTATCCATAGCCGCTTTGAGCTTGTGTCTCTTTGGCTGCTCTAACGCTAAACACCGTTTCAAAGTCGCAGCTACCCCCTTGCCTCATGCGCAAATGTTGGAATTTATCCGGCCTGATTTAAAAGCGAAAGGGATCGATATGGAAGTGATCATCGTAGAAGATTACAACATCCCCAACCGAGCTCTAGCCGGGCATGAAGTCGACGCTAATTTCTTTCAGCACATTCCCTTTATGGAAGAACAGATCAAACAATTCGGTTACAAAATTCAAAATTTGGCCAAAATTGAATTAGAACCCATGGGAGTCTATTCAAAAAAAATCCACTCCCTTGACAAGCTAGCCAACAAAGCCAAGATCGCAATCCCCAATGATCCCACTAACGAGGCGAGGGCCCTGGCGCTTTTGGCGGCTCAAGGGCTCATTCAAATGAAAAACCCTAGAAATCTACAGGCCACTGTCATCGATATAGCCAAAAATCCTAAAAATCTTCAGTTTCTTGAAGTGGACGCCGCCATGCTGCCACGCTCTTTAGATGATGTAGATGCAGCCGTAATCAATACCAATTATGCTATCGCCGCAAACCTCTCTCCATTGAAAGACGCGCTGGCCCTCGAAGGAAAAGACTCTCCTTATGCCAATATTATTGCCATTCGAATCGGAGACGAAAAAAGACCCGAAATCGAAGAACTGAAAGCTGCAATGACATCAGAAAAAATGAAGGAGTTCATCCTCAAGCAATATCAAGGAGCCGTGCTCCCAGCTTTTTAAATATAGGCTTCCGTTTGAAAGGCGCCTAGAGGCCAAATTTTGAATTCACTTAGGTATTATTGAATTTAAAACTCACATACCTTTATTAAAACAAGTATACCATTCACAACTGAAGGATCGGTATCCCATACAATTTTAAAAAGGTATGAAATGAAACATACAATTGTTTTATTTGGAGAGGCAGAAAAAGGACAATTCCAAAAACCTCACCATATTCAAAGCTTAGGAGAACTTGTCGACTGTTTAGGCAACCCTCCAGAAGAGAGCGAAGGGCTTTCTTTCGCGGTGCAGTCTCTTCTTTATAAACGAAAAATCATCTATTTTCGCGTGACAGAAGAGGGCTTTAGTTTCCCCGATTACTATCAGGGATTTAAATATCTAATCGAAGACAAAGAGCATGTTCAGCATATTCACGCTCTTTGTCTGCCTGGTGTTGGCGACACAAAAATTCTCGATGCCTCTGAACTTGTTCGCCAAACTCACAAAAGCTTTTTGATCACAAATCAAAAAGATCTCTACGATTATTTAACATCGCTTTAGCGGAAATAATCCTCTAATCCTTCCGCATTAGGCACCATAGCTTTGGCGCCTAGCATCCAATTGGCAGGACAGACCTCGCCATGCTGCTCATGATAAATCAAAGCGTCCAAAATGCGGAGCACCTCTTCCACTGAACGGCCAAGAGGAAGATCATTCACAAGCTGGTGTCGGATAATTCCTTGTCGATCGATAAGAAAAAGGCCTCGATATGCAATGCCAGCATCTTCTTTCAGTACTTCAAAATCTCTCGCTATCGATTTCGTAATGTCCGATACTATAGGATAAGTAACACCTCTAATGCCCCCTTTTTCTTTTGGCTTATCCAGCCAAGCCGCATGAGAAAACCAACTGTCGATCGAGCAGCCCACTAGCTGAGCGTTCCGTTTTTCAAATTCCGGCAATTTTTCCTGGAATGCATGGAGCTCCGTAGGACAAACAAAAGTAAAATCCAAGGGATAAAAGAAAAAAATGACATATCTTCCTCGGAAATCAAAAAGGGAAAAGTGGTCGACGATTTCTTGTTTAATGACAGCTTTAGCCTTAAAATCTGGCGCTTGCTTTCCTATTAATGACATATAACTTACTCCGTAAAAATTTTTTTTGCGTTCGCGAGCCAAGACTCTTGGCCAATCGTGGTTTCCTTGCCGTGGCCAGGAAAGACCTGGGTATCAGGCGGCAGGGCGGCCAGCTTTTTTAAAGAGGGCCACATGCTCTCTTCTGAAGCGGTAGGCAGCTGCAAATTGCCGATCGTCCCGAGAAAAAGGGTGTCTCCTGAAAAAAGAAGTTTTTGCTCTGGAAGATAAAAACAAACACCTCCCGGACTATGCCCCGGCGTATGGATCACGTGAACTTTAATATGGCCCACATCAAGAATTTGTCCATCTTGCAAGAGCTCATCGGCATGGGCCCCTTCGACAGGAACAAAAAGAGGAATTTTGTCAGAGCCGGGATATTCTAAATTTTGAGCATCGAAAGGATGAAGATAAACAGCAGCACCGGTTTCTCGCTTCAGCTCAGCTACACCTGCAATATGGTCCCAATGGGAATGGGTAAGTAAAATTTTCTCTAACAGGAGTTCTTTATCTCGAAGAACACCGAGCAAGACTTTAGCGGACCCCACTCCAGGGTCGATGACGGCGCAGCGCTTTGTTTCTTGGCACCCAAACAATATGGCATTTGTACCGAGAGGACCAAAACAAAACGTCTGAAGTATCATTTGCTCTCATAAGACAGGAAAAAATTGCACCGGAGAGGACTTGAACCTCTGACCCCCTGGTTCGTAGCCAGGTACTCTATCCAACTGAGCTACCGGTACAAAAAGTATCTCGGACTATCATCTCTTAAATGGCATGTTAAAATCAAGCCCTAAATATTTCCGCCAGCCTGAAGACTTCGCCTCCTTCAAGCAAGCGAGCACCTGGGAAGGGGAAATTTTCTTTAGAGACGCCGCTTGAGGCAAAATCGGCTCAAAAACGGCTGACTCCAAGCTGACATCAAACAGGGGAGAAACCGTCTTATACTGATACCCATGGACAAAATCGGCCCCTCCAAAAGGAGCCGAAAACTCTTTTTCTACGAGCTGCGCCCAGTTTTTATCGGCCCGATGCCCCCATGACCCCACTTTTTTCAGCATCTCGTCTTTCGTCCGATCCTAACTGAAATGATGAAACATCGGCTCCCCCTGAAAATCTGCCACTCGCCTGCGCTTAGGCCCGGGCAGCTGGTCATATAAAGCGTCTCTTTCGCTCTCTTGCAACAAAAGCTGGGGGCTTAATGCCCTTCTTTGCACTAAAACAACCGAATCTTCCCAAACGGCCGCTTGATGGATCGGTTCGCGAAAATACCAATAATTCGCTAATTTAAGCACCACATGCTGATGATAATCACTATCTTCAAGCCAGCGGGCAAAACGCCGTCCATCTGACACCTCATCTGCGTCTATAAAAAGGACCGTCTCGATCGTATCATCGACATATTGCATGGCAAGAAGCCGCGACAAGCTGTGCCAAAAATGGGCGGGAGAAATTTCTTTCAATAAACGACGAGGGATTTTTTCAGGAATGTAAGGGTATTGAACAAATGTGCAGTCGGGAAAAGAGCGGTAGATCAGATCAAGCTCTTTCATATTTTCTGGAGAGCCATCAAAAAAATGATCGCAAACAGGGATCAAAATTTGACGGGCAAATAGACGGGCTTGTTCGATGGAGGCTTTGAGGAACCGTCTCTCGTTGGTGCAAAAATTAATGACTGCTGCGATCGGTTTTTTATGCATAAAAAGATATACTGTATGAAAAATACAGTATATCTTCCTTAGCTCTTAAAAAGAATAGCAAATATTGACGTCGATACCGACAAACAGATATGTATTGCGGGGCACGCCCAGGGCAGTCCCGTTGACGGCTTTAGCTACGGTCTTGCCATCTTGCCAATACTCAGCAAAAGGCTTAAAGACGAACGTTGTGTTGCTAAACCGATCAAGCCCAAAAGTAAAAGGCATCTCTACGCGGCCGTTTTTCAACGTTTTGACCAAAATCCAGCGAGCTCCGCCTATCGGTTCAATGGTAAGGGTAGGGTAGACCTGAGGCATCCACACACCATAAAGCCCCACGCTAAAATTGCGCGAGTATCGGTAATCATATAAAAATCCTACGGGAACATAGAACTCTTCATACATAAAAGTCGCCGGAGCGGATGCTTTGGGCTCCAAGGCCTGGCGAAGATAACGGAACCCAAACCCAGTATAGAGAGAAACCAAAGCGTCAGCTTTGCCGAAAGTATACCCAATCCTCTCTTGCACATCAATATCGCGAAGGTCCATCGAACCGATCTCTCCTGTCTCTTTTCCTTCGCGCCATCTAAGGCTCATGCCACCATAAATTCGATCGGCCGTCTTAAATTCATAAAGAGCCTGTACGCCCCCTAAATTCCCATTGTAATTATTGAAGCCGTAAGGAGTGATTCTCGCATGCGTATAATTGGCCCCAAACTGAAAATGAGAAGTAAATAGGACTGGCTCTACAACGACCGGAGCAGGCTCTGCAGGAACTCCCCATTTACCAGCCGCTGCTGCAGAAAGAGGGCGGAATGCGAGCGCCGCAACCTCTCCCCGATGGTCGATGCCAGCTTCTTGAGCAAATAGAGCCGCTGCAGCTAGGCTCAATAAAATACTCAATTTTTTCATAAACATTGATCTCCGCTTAATTAGGGAACGGATTTGTGTTAGGAAGATTGACCGAAAAATTCGTTCCATCTGTTCCCGATACAAATACAATTCCGTTCATCAATTGCACATCTTGAGAGTTGTACCTATTTGTGGTAGGTAGCACAAGTTGATATTTTGGGTATACTTTATAAGTTAAATAAGAAGTTTTTGTTCCATCCGTATAAAAACGGACATAAAAATAGTTCTGCACTCCGCTTATTACCCCCGGACTAGAGACGACCGAATAAGTTTGGCTGGGATCATCATGCGAATTTGTGGAATAAATAATGTCGATCGGGTTAGATAAATGCCCTAATGCCCCGACTGTCAATTGGTAAGGCCCAAATTTTTGCGTAGGATTGGGAATCGCCGTATCAACAGGCCCTAGCGTTAATACAGAATAAGGCTGGGAAGGATTTAAAACTCCGGCCGTTTGAACATTGACATGCAAAAGCCCCGCCAGATCTAACAAATCATCAAAGTCATAAGCGTACCCGAGCCCATATCCTCCCGTTTGGATCAATAAAGGATGAATGACCTGATCATACAAATTATACCAAGGGCCATTGGAAGAAAATCCGGTTGGATTGTTAAAATAACTGCCTCGATAAGCGGAAAAATAAGTTGAATTGCCGACAATAGGCTGAGTCACTGTGTTCCGAGGAGGCAGCATCCCTGCTGTAAAGAGGGCGCTCAAGATCTTGGCCAATTCTGTCAGATGAGGCCCTGTCACGCTCGGAGTAAAACTGGAAGACCATTCTCCTATAGCACCGGAAAGGAGAGCCTCCGTTGTCAGCGTGCTTAAATCTAACGTATAGCTCGTTCCCGAATCGGGCGTTAGATCTAAAAGGAGGTTCGTAGCATCCGCAGTAATTGTGTACGTAGTCGCCGGCAAATCCTTAGGGAAAATAGTCACTTGCATGCTGCTGGACCCAATCGCATTATAAAGCGCCTGCATATAGCTCGTGCTAGCCATCGGACCGGAGCTCGAAGATTGCAAATACTGCGAATTGAAAAATGTTTGGGGTTTGGCTGCGCCTTGAAAAAGATACCCATTCCCCAATGAAATACTCAATTTCGCTGCCAAAATCCGCAGATCGGTCAAAGGGCTTGAAGAGACATAAGGGTTAGAATAAAAAGGAATTGTCAAACTAGACCACTGAGGCGGAGTGGAAGAGTCGCCACTGACTAGTCCTCCTGAAATAGCCTGAAGGATCGAGCTGCGCTTAGAACTTTCCGGATAACCGACAACAGTCAAATTGTCCAATGTCGGATATAAAGCGCCTGAAGGATAGGAATAAGACCCAAGCGTCATCGGCAGACAAAAATAATCGACGTTCGTCACATTCGCGTATAAATCATACACGTCGTTCAATGTGAATTCAAAATCCTGATAGAGCGTGTAATAATTTGGATCCTGCGTTGTCGTCTGCGAAGGATCGTTAATCGTATAAAGCCCTGCGTGCGCCGTTTCCATATACAAAGGAGCGTTCACAGAAATATAAAACCTTCCGCTCACGAGCTGCGGAACATAAAGGTAATAACTATTTGTTCCCGCGGATGGCAATTGAGATAGCTGCACGCTGATCGTCGGATCAGCGGAATTGATCCCATTTGGAAGGACCAAAGAACATGTCCCGTCCGTTAAATTAGGCTGCAGAAAATAAGCATCTGTTGCAGCAAGCGTTTGCCCCTTGCCAATTACGTACAATTGACTCGAAGAAAGGCCCGAATTGTTTTGGATCACCAAAGGAGAATAGCCCAATTTCCCTGGTATAGGATTGACCGTTGTCTGCGAAGAAGGTTTAGAAAAGGTCGACTGGACAATGGCCTGTTGATCGTTAATAAACGTCTCATAAAAAGACCCGATCCGTTCCAAAGAAAAGTCCTGGGCATGCACCCCTGCAGCACATAATACCAAAGCCCAACCTAACCTTTTGCTTCCCATTTTTCACTCCTTCATCCGTGAATTTTTGGGAACCAGACTATCAAAAAAACTCTTTCATTTTAAAGATTTTTTTAAAGAAGCCCTGAAAACGCCAAATAAAACAACAGGATTCCATAAGGACGAAGTCCTTTGGTGGGGTTTGGGGCGAAGCTCCATAAATAATGCTATTGCGACTTTCGATAAGACGTTTTAAAATCCACTTATACCCAACGTGATCCAAAATTTGGTTGCTAGGAGGGATTGAAAGCTGCCAAA
>DAINNB010000072.1:0-8127 GCA_036736085.1 Chlamydiales bacterium | reverse complement strand
AAATAATTTTAGTTAAACATAAATTATAACTAAAAATTTAAATAAATTAAACAAAAAAAATGGATTAAATTATATAGATTAATTGCACAAAAATAAATTTAAACAAGCTTAAAGAAAACATCAAATCTCTTTCTCAAATGCCTGAGTTTAAATGATCAATGCGGAAGGCATTCACTAGGCCAAAAAATGGTTTTAAACAGATTAGATTATCAAGCAGGCGAAAATGACAGTTGCCTTTCTACAGCACAATAATCGGCCTTTCCTTAAACTACGCCAACTATATACCGTTCGAGACTCAAGAATCGGCTGTTGGATGGGTTCAAAGCGCTAAAAATCGATCGCTGCAAAGTGAGGTAGCATCGCTTAAGAATCAATGATCATCTAATCCTCTGTCTGCAAAGAGATAAGCTCGCCAAAGCCATTATACCACGCTCCAAACGCAAGACCTTTGCATCCTTCAAATCTGATCTTTCCACCGATCGTTCCCGATCCTTTGATCTCCACCATACATTTCGGTTCTAGTTTTAAAAGACTTCCATTGAGGACAACTTTTTTCCCTCCCGCAGAAGTAATCCCTCCGGAAGGAGAAATCTCAAGCGAAGAGCCCTTAACATCGATCATGCTACGAGCAGCAACTGAAAATGGATAAGTTCCTCGGATGGTGATCGTTTGATCTTGCTCATGAAACTGAAGATCCTTTGTCTTAAAAGATATTGGATAAGCTGGAGCGCCTTTGCTGACGTTATTTGGATCGATTTCTTCTGCCCTAATAACGAGATCTCCTTCAATTTTGCTATCGCCATTGAGAAATACAGTCACTTTCGCTGCAGCGCCCATTTCTTTTATAAAAGAAACCGTCGCGCTTCCGACTAAAGAATGGTTAAGCTCTAAGCTAGATACGCAAGTCGCTTGGCCAAGGATTTGGCTATTCGTTGCTTGGAGTGTTTTTTTTGATTTCGCGGAGTGAATAACAACTGTCTCTTGCAGTTCAATATAATCTCCAGCTTCGACAGAATTCATAGTACTGCCAGTAGCTCTGACTTCTCTATGCGAAGCAACCTCTTGAGAAAGTCTCACTTTCTCTAAAATCACTCTACCGTGCGCTCTAACAGCTTGCAATCTGCAATTGGTTGCAGAGACTTCACTGTAAGCAGCCCAAACTCTACCAGACAAATTGATGTTTTCTAAGCGCGCGCTTCCTGCGTAAATGCTGTCGCCTTGAAAATGAGTTTCATCTAAGGCCCGATTTTTGCAAACAACCTCTCCTACATCGCATTCAATAGAAGCAAAGCTGCTCTCATCTAACTCCACTCCAAAACGCGCTTTGATAGATTGCAATCTGCAATGAGTTGCTGTTATTTTTTTATTGTGAGAAGTAACTTTGCCAGATAAACGGATATTTTCTAATACCACTTTACCTTTTGCGTCAATGCTATCTCCTTGAATCTCTTCAAAGCGAGGCGCATCCATTGTACAAATAGCAGATTTGAAAAAGACTTTAAGCGTCTTAAAGGTTGAATTTTTACATGTAATTTTATTTCTTGCCTGAACCCCTCCGTAAAGAGAAGAATTGATAGCGAGAAATTTTCCCGAACTCACCCCAATCACTTGTTGAACAATGCAATCTTCGAGTGTCACCTCTTCTTGTGTTTGAATTTCTCCTAACACAGAATGTACAGCATTAAGAGTTCCCCAGAATATTCTAGTCGGACCATCTACCCTGCATGTATTTAATTTTACATTGCCTCCCATTGAAATATGATCCAAATGACGATGATTGCCTTCATAGCTGTCTCTTGAAGAGTCGCTTTTGTCCAATATAGATGCCGGAATGGGAGCTTGCTTGCTCGAAGAGGACTCTAAATAGCCTATCGAAGGTGAACTACTCCCTAAGCTCTGCGATTGGCTCTGTTGTATAGCAGCCGCTTTTTTCGAAGCCCATGGAATTTTCTTTCTATGTTCTCTATAGGGATTTAGCCCCTTGCTATGCATCTGCCAAAGACGGCAGATCCTCTTATGCAAGATAACATCATATTTCAGTGCGGTGATTTGGTATTCCCGTTTACACTGAGGGCAGCTATTTTGCATCGACTGAATTGTTTTCGCAATGCAATCTCTGCAAAAACTATGAAAGCAATCAGAAATCTTGTAAGGGTCTTTATATGGCCCTAAACAGATGGAACATTGTAATTTTTTATCTTCGCAGATCTTTGCGAACGATGTAAGCGGGTTAGAAACAGCTGCCATGATAATTTCTCCTGTTGCTTTCATATATCCAAGTGAACTCAAAAAATTTAATCGAACAAGATGGAGAAAAGTTTATTATTTGCGCAAGGGGAAAAAGCTAGAAAACCATCCTAGCGGATCCGCAGAGGAAAAGAATCGGTGTAGAATAAGGGCGCCGCCCTTAAACCCGCCAAGGAGACGCGTCCCCTTGGAACCCCTTTGTTTTGCAGGATATGTCGAAAAATCGATCGAATTTCGACATATTTTCCCGATATGTCAATTTCATCGACATATCTGCACACGACCCCAAAAATGACCAGCTGCTCTGAGTCCTCTTAGAGAGGCTTCCGAGCGGGTGGTGAAAAAATATCAAGGACAGAGGACAAAGCCCCGTTTAAGAAAAATTATCCGCTTGATTATCAATTAGATAAGACAACACACTTTAAAATCTTCAAAAAAAAATTGAATTTCAACAAACTAAAGTAATTAAAAAATTAACAATTAAAACAACTTAATCATTGAATTTAAAAAAAACAAACTATAAAATACAGCATGAAAATTAATAAAAAGGTGCTTTATGGCGTTAAATTTAAATAATTCATTGTCAGTTCCAAGGACAGCAGTTATTCAAGTTCCCGGCTTTACTAACGAAGAAGACGTTTGTCCCATTTGCCATAGCAATGAACTCGAAAACGCTAAAGGCAAACCGCACACATTCATTTCTCATGAAGGGCAAGAAGGCCATGTGGTACATGCCAAATGTTTACGCGTCTTTATAAAACAGATGCTAAGTCAAATGGGCGGAGTTTTGCCTTTTGGATTTATCAAATGCCTCCATTGTCAAGTTGCATTGGATCCGACAGGTGTTAACAACGAGGTTTTTAAAACAAAAATTCCGAAGGGACTCTTTGCTAGAACACTTAAACTTGCCTCTAAAGCTCCCAAAATAGCCCAACAAATAGGAATTGCGTACTTAAATTCAGATTTAAAAGAGTTCCATAAGCAAATAGCAATTCCGTGGGGCGCAGCATTGATAAGCGGACTTTATGCACATAAGTTTGCCACTTTCATCTGCAATGAAATAATGGCAGATAATTCCAAAGTAAAATTTACAGAGATTGGTCTCGTCGGGGAGCTCCTCTTGGTTCACTTAATCGGCCTCCAAATTATACAGCTCATGTGCAAATCAGCAGGAATTTCAACTACTACATTTGGTAATCCCTCTACCATATCAACCGTTAATTGCACTCAACTTCTTATCGGGTTCCTGCTAATGTCTTTAATAAACCAATACATCCATAAAGTATAGTTAAACAAAAATTCACGGTGATGACGATAGAGATTTCATGCGTCTGATCAATCGTGGCGCGAAGCTCACCAATGATGTCTTAGAGCAAAATTGTCGTGACAGCGTCGCGATAATTTGGATAGTTCTTATGTTAATGGAGTTGGATGCTGCTAGGTTTTGACGGTGCAATACGAATCTCCTTGCACCGCCATTGCACCAAGAACACGACCTTCCCCTCTGCAAGAATTTAATCGAGCTTTCCAAGACCTTTATTTTTCTCTGCAACGCCCAAAATCAACCTCCAGACGTAAAGATTTTCGCAGTAGGAAACTAAATAGGAAGAATTACTCTTTCGCTCGAGAAGATTTGGACATTTTTGCTCTCACTGTTTTTCGAGTTCTTGGCACTTTAGAAGACTTTTTGCGCCTTGATGTAGTGGGCTTGACATCTTGCCCAATCATATAGAGCAGGTCTGGGCAAAAATCTGCTTCATTGGGCCAACAGATCGTCCCATAATCGCAATATACTTCCTTGAAGCGCTCTAAATCTCTTAATGACTCAAAGTAGTGCCCAGCATTCCCCTTAAATATATAGGCCAAATCTACTATTTTAATCTTCCCATTGGTAAAAGCTACCTTAATTTTATAGCCATCAATATATTCTACATTTTTTACTCGAACCAACTTTTTCATAATAACCTCACTTGGGCGGGCTTATTTTTTGTATTGCACGTCCTGCTTGCAAGCGATTCCAATTTGCTTTTAGCTCATCTTTACACATAGAGGCCCACGCAGCAACAAATCTCGTTTCTTTTATCGGGAAATTCCCTTCCAAAAGCTTCCCATCGGATATTCTAAACACGCCTTCATATTCACCGTAGTAAGCATGAAAGTGCGGAGGAGGATGATCTTTGTCAAACATCCTGATGATGATACCCCAAAACCTACAAATCTCCGGCATAACTACTTATTGCTCCGCTCGACAATTTCTATGATTTTCGCAATCCATTCGCAATAAAATATCATATATTGACATATAGAAGAGTGCAAATTTTATTTGAGTCTAGGGGATCGCTCATAGATTTGAGCGGAATAGAATAAAAAAAAGTTGAGACTTGATGGACTCGAACCATCGACCCTCTCATTAAAAGTGAGATGCTCTACCGACTGAGCTAAAGTCTCAAAGGAAGGAACCCTCAGTATAAGGGTTCCCGGTATTTGACCCCAAGGGGATTCGAACCCCTGTTATCGGAATGAAAATCCGGTGTCCTAGACCGGGCTAGACGATGGGGCCGTACTGGTCAAAAACGTGATCGATTTTAACCGATCCCCCTTATTTAATGCAAGGGGGTAGCTGTGATTTTTCACACCGTCATGATTTCTTTTTCTTTTTCCGCACAAACGCTATCGCAATCTTTGCAAAAACGATCAGTCAGGTCCTGAATTGTCTTTTCAGATTTTTTCATCTGATCTTCAGTAATGACAGCATCTGCTTTTTGTTTGCGTACAAGCTCATTAAATTTTCGGCGGATATCTCGCATCGCAATTTTCGCTTTTTCTCCAAGTTCTTTACACTGCTTCGCAATTTGTTTGCGGATCGTTTCATCCATCGGAGGCACATTTAATCGGATCACTTTCCCATCGACCATGGGATGGATGCCCAAATTAGCGGCTTCAATCCCTTTAGCAATTGCATGAACTGTAGAGGCATCGAAAGGCGTTACAACAATTTGTCTTGCTTCCGGTACGTTGACATTTGCCAGTGTTTTTAAGCTCATTTTCGAACCATAGACATCGATATGGATATGGTCGAGTATAGAAGAGTTCGCTCTTCCCGTTCTTAAAGATTTCAGCTCCTGCTTTAAATGTTCCAGGGCCGCTTGCATTGCTGCTTTTACTTGATTATCTATATTGCTCATAATCCCTCAACTAAAGTACCCGCTGATTCATTGCATACAGCGTTGACCAGCGCTTGATCTAAAAATAAATTAAACACGCGAATAGGTATGCCATTTTCGCGGCAAAGGGCAACCGCTGTCGCGTCCATGACTTTGAGATTATTCGCTAAAACTTCCGAATAACTCACCCGTTCGAACTTTACCGCATCCGGATGTTTTAGGGGATCTTTATTATAAATACCGTCTACTTTTGTCGCTTTCATCAAGACCTCTGCCCGGATCTCCAATGCTCGAAGAGCGGCAGCTGAATCAGTCGTAAAATAGGGATTGCCGGTTCCTCCGACAAAAATCAACACAACGCCTTTATCTAAATATTTTAAAGCATCTTTCCAAGAATAAGGCTCGGCCATCACGTGACAGGCAATCGCCGTCATGATGCGGCTCTCGCACTGAACTCTTTCAAAGGCCTGTTGAAGTGAAATACCATTGATCAAGGTCGCTAACATACCGATATGGTCGGCAGGCGTCCTATCCATGCCTGCAGCTGCGCCTTTGACTCCACGGAAAATATTACCGCCGCCAATGACGACGCCCACTTGGACGCCAATTCGACATAATTCTTTGATGGATAAAGCTATTTTATGACACGCTTCGGGATCCACTCCGTAAGGCTGATTGCCTAAAAGAGCTTCTCCCGAAAGCTTGATAAGGACTCTGCGATAGGCTGGCTTCGCCATGGAACGCCTCCGCGTCTTTATTCGTTATTGACCCACTTTCCAGCGCCAAAAACAGTGAACTGAAAGAGGCTTGCCCACTTTCTTCCCGCAAGTCTCTAAAAACTGCTGCACTGTAACTGTGCTGTCTTTAACGTATTTTTGGTGGATCAAACAAACTTGATCCGCGAACGCTTTAATTTTTCCTGCTACGATCTTTTCAATCATATTCTCAGGCTTGCCGACCATTTGGGAACGGGCGATTTCTTCTTCTCTAGCGATTACGTCCGCAGGGATCTGCTCAGGCTTCAAATAATCTGGGCTCTCAGCTGCTACATGCATCGCAACTTCTCTCGCGATCTCCTCGCAGTCGGAAGCTCCATCGATCTCAACGACAACCAGCAATTTACCGCCCATATGGGAATAAATACCGTAGGAACGGTTAGGATGCTTATGGACCAACTCAAAACGCTTGAGTTGGATATTTTCTCCCAACGCTTGGATAACCAAATTGCGGTACTGATCAATCGTGATAGAACGATCTTTAAAGTAAGGCTGCTCATTCAATTCAGCCAATGTTTTAGGCTTCGTTTCCAAGGCTTGCTTTACGCAGTCATGAACGAAATGTTTGAAGCGATCATTTTGAGTAACGAAATCCGTTTCCGCATTCGCTTCTAGGATGATCAACGTATCTTTGTCTTCCGCCGTAAGAATCAGACCTTCTTTCGTTTCCCGGCCCTCTTTTTTAACAGCAGACGCCATACCCGCCTTTCGGAGAATATCGATCGCTTTTTCCATATCGGCTTCAGCCAAAACAAGAGCCTCTTTACACTTGCCCATGCCAACGCCTGTCCGTTCGCGCAGCTCTTTAATCATATCCGCAGTGATGTCTTTCATGGGGGAATCTCCTGATGTTACTCGTCAGCTTCTTCGTCGTTCTCGTCTTCTGAAGCAGACTGCTCTGGAGCCTCTTCGCCATCATCACCTTTAGCTACAGGCAGATTGAGCTCGTTCTTACGGTCAATCACAGCCTGCATAACTGCTGAAAGAACAATTTTAATGCTCTTCAAGGCGTCATCGTTGCATGCCACTACGTAATCAATCGGATCTGGATCGCAGTTTGTATCAACCAAAGCCATTACAGGAATGCCTAATTTATTGGCTTCCGCTACAGCAATGTGCTCGCGGCTTGGATCGACAACAACAAGAAGCCCAGGCAATTTGCGCATAGAGCGAATGCCGGAGAGGTTCTTGTCGAGCTTTGCTTGCTCTTTGGTCATCATAGAAATTTCTTTTTTCTTGAGCCCTTCGCCGCCTGAAGCAATTTTTTTCTCAATGCGCTCCAATGTTTTAACGGACTGTCGGATTGTAGACAAATTGGTCAAGGTGCCGCCCAGCCAGCGCTCGCAAACATAAAATTCGCCGCACTCTTCCGCGCACTCTCGAACGACCGCTTTCGCCTGTTTTTTCGTTCCGACAAAGAGAATCGACTTTCTCTTTCCGACCATTTCATAGACAGCCTGAACAGCTGAACGGAGCTGTTGCAAAGTCTTTGCTAGATCGATAATGTAGATGCCATTGCGCTCTTCAAAAATAAAACGCTTCATTTTGGGGTTCCAACGACGTGTTTGATGCCCGAAGTGAGCCCCTGACTCGAGCAACTCCTTAATGGTCACTCCTGCTTCTCTTTGGTGTTGTGCTATAGCCAAAATTCCCTCAAATAATTCTTTAACAAAGTATAGCGCCTGGACAGAATCGAACTGACACTCGTAGCTTGGAAGGCTACTGTACTACCATTGTACGACAGGCGCATACAAAATATTTTCCGCTTTTTCTAATCGTTGAATTCAACGAAAAACGAAATAGTAGTTTTATCTCACCCCAGAGTTTTTTTCAACCTCTATTTTCAAAACCTCTCATATTCCTCAGGGATCTCTTCGTTATAAAATAAAGATATGGTATAAAAAATTTGCGCTAGCGTCGATGAATCGAGATAAACAACA
>DAINNB010000071.1:0-8176 GCA_036736085.1 Chlamydiales bacterium | reverse complement strand
CCGGAGGATAGCGATTAATGGGGAGCCCCTCTTTGAATAAGCGGTCGATCTCATGCCAATCGAGGCCTTTGGGGTCGTTGATCGTGCCCGATACGTCGGTGAGCGCTAGTAGCTTGGCAGTATTCGGGTAGCGGGTAGCCAAAATATGCAGTTCATTGCCGGCGACATCGCCATCGGGACCGCCCGATATCTTGATAGTAAAGGGATCTTTTTCGGGATTGATGCCGATATGAACAAGGGCTTCATGTAAAAAGACATTGACCCCGAACGAGGTGACGCCGATTTCTTTATGGTTGAGGCCCGATTTGGGGCTGCTCGACATAAAGGCTCGGCCTGGCTTGTATTTGCACTCGACAGAGTAATTGACGATCCACATCAACATGTCATTGAACATGTTTTCATCGGGGCCGAGATAAATGTATTCAGGTCTTTTCCAATCGTCCAAAATATCTTTCGTTCTAAGCTTTCCATCATCGTCGCAATTGATGAGCGCCATCAGGTTTTCAATATAGGAGCGCTGCGAGGCGTAAAGATATTCGAGTTTATGGCGGCGCCGATAGATTTTTAGTTTCTCTTCGAGCACATGGGGATCGGTCTCTTCGAGTTCCATTTCTCTAGCGTACATTTGCTCTTCTTCGGTAAATACCTCATAGGGCTCTAAAAGAATCGCCGTTTTCGAGCCGCCTTCAGGAATGTCTTTATTTTTTTTCTGCTGGGTAAGGGCTAGATTATAAGCTTCGCTAAAAATGTTATTTCTTTCGGTTGCGTATTGTTCCATTCGTTCCGGAGTGACTGTTCTCACGCCGCCTCGGGCCAAATCTTTAAAGCGGATGCTAAAGCCCAAATAATGCATGCCTCGGATAAAAAAGATGCCGTAGGGGATTTCGGGAAATTTATTCGTTCGATCGTAGGGAACTTGCTCGAGATAAGTGGGATCTAACCGGAAAGCAAAAGCGCTTTTATTATGTCGGTATACATTCGTTTTTAGACAATGCGTCGTAAAAATAAGGGCCTGTTTTAAAATGTTTTTGCGGCGCATGTCGTTGACTGCTTGGCCGGTATCGAGCTTTTCAATCGAATCTACTGCTTGTTTTCTCAGCTCTTCAAAAGCTGTTAAATCCCGGTTTTGCGGATGGAATTTTTTTTCAAACATGCGGCAGAGTAAAACCGTCAGCTCAGGATGGCGGCAAAGCCCTTCCATCACATGATCATAGGAATACAAATTGGGATCGCCATGCACCAAAACCTGATGGGTGAAACTGGCAAAATTCCTCACAAGATGCGCCTCATTGCCTCGGAGCAAGCCTGGTTTGACAAATATTTCTGTCACGACATCGTTCGTTTCAAAATACTTTAATAAAACGATCTCTTCTAAAAAATCGTCGATGTCGGTCTCTTCCCAAGCTGCGTTTCCCTTTAGTCCATGGAGGCCTAGCGACAAAATAAGGACGCTTTGCGTGCTATAAGGCTCTACGTACGCGGCGACGATTTTTCGTATAGCAAGGCCGTGGGATGCGGCTGTTTGCGCAAGCCGCGATAAAAAACGGGCCGTCGGGACATTGCGCCAGGCCATGACAAGCTGTAAAGAGGGAGCTTTTTTACTTTTCCAATCCTCATTGCGTTTGATCTCATATTGGCAAAGATCTCTCGTCTGCGCTCGAAAGAACATATCGAGCGCCATGGCAAGCCTTTCTTGCGTCATCGACCTTAAAAATCTTGGCGTCAGATGATGGAGCAGCGATTCGATTTCTCCTTCGCTCAAATTCGGATTGCGGGATTTGACCAAATTTTGCACTTCGGCTTTTTTTGCCGGATCCAACTTTTCTTCCACATCTTTGGTCGGTTCTCGAAAGATGAGTAGAGAGATCCTCAACTTGGCTTGGTTTTTTTCTAGCGGTTCATTTGAGATAAAAGACCTGTAATAACGGATCGCATAGTTCGTGTATTTTTTTAAAATGTTCAAATCGGCATCTGGGGCGTCGTTGCATAGAATGATCGCCCTGTCTTTCAAATGAATTTGAGAAAACTGGTCTTGCAGCTTAAAGCTTAAGAGGTTTCTAGCGATTAAAACTCTTGTGCTAGGCTCGATCTCTTCCAAAAATGCAGGAGGAAAATGTTCCTCAATCCATCGGTAAGCCTTTTCAAACTCTTTAGCCTCTGAAGCTACAGCCTGATGCAACTCATTTGGGGATAAAGCAGAGGATTTGTGGTGAGGGTCCATGTATCGCCTTTACTGAAAGAGCAGAATGAGAGGGTATCTACTCAGGGGTTATTTTCTACATAAGCGGAAATAGGTTTTTTTTTACAGGGGAAAAGGTTTTTTTTGAGTTCCTTTGGGGATGGGTGGGGGATTCGCTTGTCAGAAAAAGGCGGTTCGGATAATCTAAAGTTGTACTTTAGATAATCTGAGACATATGTTTAAGAGATTTTTAACCTCTCATATACAAGAGTTTGCGAAAAAATACCCGGTTGTTACTCTTCTTGGGCCGAGGCAGTCGGGGAAGACTACACTGGTTCGAGCCGCTTTTCCAGAAAAGCCCTATGTCAATATGGAGGACGCAGAACATCGAGCCTTGGCTTCCGTTGACCCGAAGCGTTTTATGGACAATTATCCTGATGGAGCTATTTTTGATGAGGTGCAAAGGGTTCCTCATCTTTTGTCATTTATTCAGGTGAAAGTAGATGAGGCAGATCGAAAAGGGCTCTATATTTTAACTGGAAGCCATCAGGCAGAACTTCATTCTGCAGTCTCTCAATCCTTGGCAGGAAGAACTTCTCTATTAAAACTTTTGCCTCTTAGTCTTCATGAAATGCGCAGCTCTGATTTATCTGATCCGCTTGAAGAAATTATCCTTAAGGGGGGATATCCAAAAGTTTATAAAGAGAGACTGCCTGTATCGAATGCCTATAGCAGTTATTTTCAAACTTATGTGGAAAGGGACGTTCGTCAGATTTTACAAATTAAAGATTTGATTCAATTTGAACGGTTTATCAAGTTGATAGCTAGCCGAATTGGTCAGTTGATCAATTATGCAAGTTTGGCTTGCGATGTTGGGGTGTCTGCTGTGACTATAAAAGAATGGATTTCCGTGTTGGAGGCTACTTATATTGTTACACGTGTGGAACCATATTTTGAAAATTTTGGCAAAAGATTAATTAAATCTCCTAAAATTTATTTTATAGACACGGGGTTGATTTGTCATTTACTTGGAATTGAAACAGTTGATCGGTTAGTCAGAGATCCTCTTTATGGGAATATATTTGAAAATTGGGTTGTTTTAGAACTGATTAAATCACGTTATAACCAAGCTTTGGATCCGAGATTTTATTTTTATCGAGACGTTTTGGGGAAAGAGGTAGATCTTTTATTTCAGAAAGGTAGTCGTTTGATTCCCATAGAAATTAAAAGTAGCAAAACATTTTCTCCTTCATTTCTAGAAGGGTTACAATATTTTCATCAGCAAGCTTCTCAAAAAGCAGAAGCTGGAGCTGTGATTTATGCTGGAGAGAAAACTCAAAAATTAGGGCATTTTGAATTATTCAATGCAGAGAATTGCTGGAAAGCTATTGTACACTGAGGTGAATTTTATTTTTTTCAAGAAAGGCATCTTTCCAATAGTACCGATCAAGCAGTCCCTCTGTGGGTTTTTCCAAAATAAGGCAAGCGACATAGAGAGCTTCAATGGATGCGAGTCCAGCTTCTGGATCAGGGCAGTCTGTTTGCCTTCTGGGGTACGCGGTTCTCCAACCGCTGGGAAGGCTTCTCTCTTCCAATTTATGAGGAAGCTGGCTCTCCATGATTTGCGCCAAACGCCATGTGCCATCGATCAAAAGAAGCGGCCGTCCGGCGTCGGCTTTTGTTAAAGTAGGCGCCCCCACTTTTAAGACCAAACAGCCGGCGAGATCGGGCCAGGGATCGAGGGGATAGGTGCTAAAGATGAGCCCTTCCCTTGTTTCGAGTCCCGTGAGGCTGCATTTTTTGAGATTTTCGCGGCGATGGCGCAGGATATAGATCGGACTCATGAGAGCACTTTGGCGGGGACCGCTTTTAAGAGTTCTTTGGGGATTTCAAAGAGGAAACGGGACGGGTTGGTCGGCTCGGCCTTTCCCATTCTCATCCGGGCCCGTGCCATGCTGAGCGTCAGATGCTTTCTAGCCCTTGTGATGCCGACGTAAAATAATCTCCGTTCTTCTTCGATCCCCGTTTCGGCGGCGCTCTTTTCGTGGGGGAGGATGTGATCTTCCAGCCCTACGATAAACACATTCGGGAATTCGAGCCCTTTTGCGCTGTGCAGCGTCATGAGCTGCACTTTGTCTTCATTTTGTTTTTTGATCTTAGGCTGCATCGTTTGACGAGCTAGCGTCGTATTGGCAATAAAATGCTGGAGCGTGATCTCTTCCGGCGTATCTGCCGTTTGCATTTCCTCTTCATACTGGGCAAGCGCATTGACGCACTCTTGCACGTTTTCCCATTTGAACTCGCGCATCTTTTCGCTTTTTACCTCGTCTTGGATCGCTTTTTTGTAATCGATTTTCTCGAGCAGCCAGATAAGAGTGTCTTTGAGCGGCCTTTTTTGGAAGCGGATTTGCGCTGTTTTGACAATATCGACAAAAGAGCGGATCCCCAAAACCGCTTTGGGATGTTTGGGCAGATCTTTTCTCCCTTCGGCCACTTCGATCAAAAGGTCCCATAAATCGATGCCGAGAGAGCGGTTTTCTTGGGTCAGCTCGTCGAGGCAGTTATCGGAAATTCCGCGTCGAGGCAGGTTAATGATCCGCAAAATCGCTTCCTGGTCTTTGACGTTTGCGATGGTTCGAAGATAGGCCAAAAGATCTTTGATCTCGCTCCTTTCTGTAAATTCGAGTCCGCCAAATACCTCATACGGAATGCCTCGGACCCAGCGGCCGTCTTTTTGCCAAGGGGCCTGCATTAAAGCAAGTTCTAGATGGCGAGAAAGAGCGTTGGAGCGATATAAGATCGCCATGTCGCTCCATTTAAGATTTTTTTCCTGCTTATTTACGATGATCCGATCGACCACCGCCTGCGCTTCTTCAGCTTCCGTTTGGGCGTGAAAGATCTCGATGGGCTCAGCTGCGGATTCTGCCGTCCAGAGTTTTTTGTTATGCCGATTTTGATTATGGCCGATGACGGCATTGGCAGCGCTCAGAATCGTTGGCGAAGAGCGGTAGTTTTGCTCGAGTTTGATGATGTGATCTGCCCGAAAATGCAAAATGTGCTTCACTTCAGCGCCTCTCCATCCATAAATCGACTGGTCGTCATCGCCAACCACGCAAAGATTTTGGTATTTATCTGCCAAGAGTTCAGCTAGGCGGAATTGCGCGGGGTTCGTATCTTGGTATTCGTCGATCATTAAATAGCGAAAACGCTCTTGGTAGCGGTCTAATACGTCCGGGTGCTCTTCGAACAAACGGATGGCAAGGGTGATCAAACTATCAAAGCTCACTGCATTATACGCTCTGAGCGTCGATTGGAGGCGGATGTAGAGATCTTGAGAGAATTGATCGTGCCAAGTTCTTCCTTTGGCCTCTTTTTCGAGCACGGCGTGCTGACTGGCCTCGGCGAGGGCCGCCAGCGTAGGCGCAAGCGATGGGAGTTCTCCATCATGGCCTAAAAGTTCTCTTGCAATTTGCGTGATGATCCGCTGCAAGTCCCTTTCGTCATAGAGGCTGAAATCTCGCGTATAGCCGAGCTTTTCAATTTCCTTTCTTAGCACGTGCATGCAAAAACTATGAAATGTGCAAAGAGTGACCATTTTGGCCTCTTTTCCGCCAATTAATGACTCTACGCGGTGGCGCATTTCGGCAGCCGCTTTATTGGTGAAGGTCAGCCCTAGTATGGAGCGGGGGTCTTCGCCTAAATTGTGCACGAGGTGGGCGATCCGGTGCGTGATGACCCGGGTTTTTCCGCTCCCGGCCCCCGCTAACACTAGGACCCTTCCTTTAACCTGCCGAACGGCCTGATCTTGGTTAGGATTGAGCATAAAGAGATTCTTTGGCAATCGAGTGGATAAGGGAAAAAAGCTCTAGGCGGATCTCTTCTTCCGAGGCCTCTTTGGCCCTTTGTCTTGGAAGGACGTTTATTTGGATGTGAGGGGGGAAAAGGGTAAAATGTTTGCGGAACACCTCGCGGACAAGCCGTTTAAAACGGCTCCTTTCAGGGGCGTTGCCGTATTTTGAAGAGGCTGTGATCCCTAGCCTTGGCATATCAGAAGAGGCCAGCTGATAGTCGAGGCAAATTCTTTTGCCGACTGCGCGCTGGCCCCTTTTTTGAAGGGCTAAAAACTCGTGCCTTTTTCGTAGGCGGACCTCTTTAGGAAAGCTGAGGCCGCGGGGGAGTTTTAGGCAGCCAGTTTCTTGCGGCCTGCTTGACGACGGCGCTTGATGACCTTGCGGCCTCCGGCTGTCTTCATGCGGGCGCGGAATCCGAGTGTCTTCTTCCGTTTTAGTTTGCTGGGCTGGTATGTGCGTTTCATGTCTCATCCGATGTAAAATTTATTTAAGTACCACCCAGTATATAAAACCTCTCCATAATTTTCAACCTTGAAAAAAAAAACGGGAAAAGATATAACGATATGCTTTCAGGTAAGAGGAAAATCATGAAAGTTGGTGCATCCATTAAGGCCGACCCTTCCAAAGGCGATAAAATTGTTCGTCGCCAAGGGCGAGTCTATGTGATCAATAAAAAAGACCCGAATCGAAAGCAGCGCCAAAAAGGCCCTGCGCGTAAGAAATAAGGATTTTGGAATGGCAAAAAAGTCTTCTGTCGCTAAGCAAAAGAAACGCGAACGACTGGTAAAAAATAAGTGGGAAAAGCGCGAGCAGCTCAAAAAAGTTATATACGACATGAATAAAAGTGTCGAAGAAAGACTAGCGGCTGTCGATGCTTTGAATAAGATGCCTAAGAACTCATCGCAGATCCGTCTGAGAAACCGTTGCCAATTGACAGGCCGTTCTCGAGGATTTTTACGTAAGTTCAAGCTATCCCGTCTCTGCTTCCGCGAAATGGCGAATCAAGGTTTGATTCCCGGCATCGTTAAAGCTAGCTGGTAGTTTTTTAGTTTAAAAAAGACTCTTTCCTTCGGGAAGAGTCTTTTTCTTTTTTCAAATTATACTTTTCATGTCGTTTGTGTAATTTTTCTTGTTTGGATGCACTCTTTGAGTGGTTTCCAATCGGAAAATTCCTCGTTCCAAACAAATGTTTGCGCTGTAATTGTCCCTTGTTTCCATGCTTTGTTCAAAGCTGAGAGGCTCATAGGACCTTTTTGTGCGTGGGCGCTGTCTAAGTAATACCAAAATTTATCAGTAGGCCCTGCAATGATCTCTTCAGTAAGAAGAAGTGGCTGCGGAGCTGCTTGCTTAGGTTTGTGTTTGACAGGGGCAAAGAACATAGCCAATACTCCTAAAAGACCGAAAAAAATGCCGATAAAAAACCAAAGATAAGGGTTGCGGCCTTGGCGAATGGCTAAATAGGCGGACAGAGCCCCGATGCAGCCTGACAGAGCTAAGGTAGCGAAAAAGTTGATTTGAGGCATAGGTAGCTTTTTTGTTTTGTTGAATCATGATAGAGTATATCACAAGAGCCAAAATTTTGAAATTTTGGTTTTCTCCAGATAGAGGGAAGGTTATATGTATGATAAATTAAAAAATATGGACGCAAGAGAGATCGAGCTGCCAGAGACTGTATTTATCCGCGATATCGAGACGCGCGTTTTCCAGGCGATTGCTTTGCAATGTTTAGCTAAAATAGAAGGGATCAGTTTATTGGAAGGGAATTTATTCGATAGTTTGCTTGGCCGCGACTTGGAACGAGTGAAGGGGATTCATGTCGAGCAGGACCAAAAAAAGCACTCGGTCGATATTCGGGTCGAGATTAATATCCAATACGGTTTATCGATTCCGGAAAAAGCGGAAGAAGTGCAGACAAAATTAGTTGAAGAGATCAGCCGCTGGTCTGGCCTTCATGTCGCAACGGTGCACGTGATTTTTAAAAATATGATCATCCCTTCAGTCGATTCTCAGAAAAAAGAGGAAAGCGATGCAAATACTGAAATGGAAGAGGTATTTTAAATGACAGCAATACAAGCTCTTATCTCTTCGTTTCATCTACTTTTTGTCTTTGTCTTTTTTGGGGCGTGCGTTTTTTTTGTCAGCCTGT
>DAINNB010000070.1:1285-8245 GCA_036736085.1 Chlamydiales bacterium | reverse complement strand
CCGAACCATAGACTGCAAGCGCTTCAGCAAACGTCTCGGGGCGTCTCCCGCGAATATTGCTAATCGCCCCAACACAAAAGATACGATCATCGCGTGGCTCAACCAAGAACCGGCTCCTTGCAAGGCTCTTTTCTTCTCTAAGCAGCCTTTTTGCAGCTATCAATTTGCCGTGATCAAATCAACCCTGCCCGACAGCTTTCTTTTTGACGTAGCAGGACCTGGAACCAACCCGTTGAGCCATCCCAAAGCGGCAGCCATCATCTTAGACTCAATCGCCCGATGGATTTACCAAGAGAGCCTCAATGAGGAGTAAATTGAATCAATCGCAGTTCGATACGCCGCTCGGCAAAATGCTTGCCATCGCCGATGACAAAACCCTTTATTTACTCGAATTTACCGATCGAAAAAATGTTCAAAAAGAGATCGACCGGCTGCAAAGTAAAGGACAATCCTCAATTGTAGAACGAGAAACCGCTCCCATTTCCCTAATCAAACAAGAACTAGCAAAATACTTTGCCGGAAAGCTCTCAACATTTACTACGCCGATCGCTCCCATCGGCTCGCCCTTTCAACTGCTAGTTTGGGAAACTTTAAGGAAAATCCCTTTTGGCCAAACTCTCTCCTACGCGGGGCTGGCAGCTGCCATCAGAAGGCCGACGGCTTATCGAGCTGTGGCTCAGGCAAATGGGGCCAATCAGCTCGCCCTCATTATTCCTTGCCATCGGGTGATCAATCAAAGCGGCAAGCTTGGCGGCTATGCAGCTGGGATCGACCGCAAAGAGCAGCTTTTAAGGCTTGAAAAAACATTTATCCCAGCATAGATCTCTTTTTGTACAAAATCAAAAAAAGGCCTGGCAAAATCAATAGGAAATTCCCTGCTGCTATCATGAGCGTGTAGCGAGAAGAAGATCCGACGTCGATATGTTCAGGGGGGATGAATCCAAAAAGGATCGTCAGCATCGAACCGATAAGCCCTAAAAGAATGACAAGGGCTAATCCTAAACGGCCTCCGGGGATTTGAAAAATCCTCTGCAGCGGTTTTGAGCGAAGACGATAGCCCGAAAGGAACATCAAAACATACATGAACATATAAAGAGAGTTGGAAAGAGCGGTCAAAAACCAATAAAAAGCATTTACTGAAGGCAAAAAGAGCAATAAGAAACAAAAGAGCGTAACTAATACTGCCTGCCCGATCAAAATTCTGCCTGCCACACCATGCCGATTGGTCTTTGCCAGTACCTTGGGTAAAAAACCATACTCAGCTGCCTGCAAAAGTCCTTTAGCAGGAGAAATGAGCCAATTGATCATCCCTCCAATGCTTCCGATTACGATGAGAAGCGTCATGCAAGGCACTAAAAAACCTAAACCAAAGACCTGAAAAAAATTATCAAAAACCTGCATAAGCCCGCCGGCGAGGTTGATTTGGGAAACAGGCAGGACGACTGCAATCGCCAAAGAACCAAAAAGCATTGTTCCGAGAATATAAAGAGAAGAGAGAAGAATAGCTTTAGGGAACGTTTTTTGAGGATGAGGGATATGGGCAATATGAACGCCAGAGAGCTCCATACCAAGAAAAGATCCCATCACAGCCTGCAATGCCGTCCAGGTATCTAGATTGGCTAAAGAGGGAAAGATTGATTTTGCTGAGATCTCAATTTGAAACGGATGGCCGAAAGCTGCCCAGCATGAGGCTAAAACAATTAAAAACAACATAGGAAAGACTGTTCCGATGCTGGCAAACATCGTGTTGATGGTAGAAGAGATCCGAAGACCGAATAGATTTGCCAAAGTAAGCCCCCAAAAAATGGTAGAGGTCGCACAAATCATATAGATCTTGTGGTTCATTAACGTTGGGTCGAAAAGATAGGAAAGAGTGCCCGCAATAAAGGTCAAAATGGTTGGATACCAAACAATCGTATTGATCCACTGCAGCCAAATCGCGAGCATCCCAAAGCTTTCTCCGAATGCAGCCTTCACCCAATGATAAATCCCCCCCTCTTCTGGAAACGTAGCAGAAAGCTCAGCTGCGACAAGGGCGCTTGGGAAAAGAAAAAACACCGAGGAAAAAAGGAAAAAAAAGATCAGAGGAGCCCCAAAAATCGCGCTCGCAGGCAAATTGCGATTGCTATCGATGGCCGAAATAATTAAAAGGACAAGAGCAAAAAAAGAAATCTTGCTTCGAGAGGAGATATTCATCAAATCACCGTAAAAAACCTAAGATCCATCGATTCTTGAGTCATAAAAGAACCGCTCTTTTTTCACTAGATTTGCGTAAAAACTTGTTGAAAAAGAGGTTTTTGACTAAAATGAAGTTGAACTTCAAAAAATACAAACCTTTATGTTTCAAAGAGAAATAGAGAAAGAGCTATTAAACTTAGCTCAAGATTACCCTGTGGTAACAGTGATTGGCCCTCGTCAGTCAGGAAAAACAACTGTTGTCAAATCTGCCTTTCCTCAAAAAAAATATGTAAACCTTGAATTTCCTGACGTCCGGTCTATGGCCCTTGGAGATCCAAGGGGCTTTTTGGAGCAATTTCCAGAAGGGGGGATTTTAGATGAAATCCAAAGAGCTCCCGAACTACTATCCTATATCCAGCCTATCGTGGATGAGAGAGAGCAAAAAGGGATGTTTATTCTAACAGGCTCTCATCAAATGGAACTACAAGAAGCTGTTTCTCAGTCTTTAGCAGGCCGAACAGCTCTTCTAACGCTGCTGCCTATGAACTTGCTCGAACTGCAGCAAGCAGGTTTTGATTTATCCATTGATGAATGGTTGCTTAAGGGGGGATATCCTCGAATTTATAAAGACTCATTAGATCCTACGAAAGCTTACAGAAACTATGTACAAACTTATGTTGAACGAGATCTACGGCAATTAATACAGGTAAAAGATCTGCTCCAATTTGAAAGGTTCATCCAAATTCTTGCTGGCAGGACCGGTCAAATCCTGAATATGGAAGAAATTGGAGGAGAAATCGGCCTTTCTTCCCATACAGTAAAACATTGGATTTCGATTTTAGAAGCTTCTTTTATTGTTTTTCGTCTTCAACCTTACTTCGAAAATTTTGGCAAGCGAATTATAAAATCACCTAAACTTTATTTCAATGATGTAGGTTTAGCCGCTTATTTACTGGGAATTCAAAATGAAATTCAGATGAACCGAGATCCTTTACGGGGGAATTTATTTGAAAACGCCATTCTCTTAGAACTAAAAAAACATCAATTTAACCATGGGCTTGATTCCCCATTTTTTTATTACCGGGACATGCAAAAAAATGAAATCGATATTATTTACAAAAATGCAAATGAACTAATCCCAATAGAAATCAAATCATCTAAGACATATCATCAGGATTTCATAAAAAATCTTAGCTACTTCCATCAATTAGCTCCCGAACGGGTAAAAAAATCATTTCTTATCTATGCGGGAGACTTAGAACAATCGATCCAAACAACTCAAGTGCTGAACTTTAAACACGCGACGCAAATCCTCAATTAAAAGCAGCAAAAACTAGCCGACTACTTTAAGGACCAGCTTTCCGATGACCTTGCCTTGATAGAGTTTTTCTTGAGCGGCCGCAGCCTCTTTCAAAGGAATTTCTTCGACAGGCTGGGAGATAACCTTTTTCTTATCGATAAGGTCCGCGATCTGTTGCAGTTGAGGGCCGCTCGGCTGAACAAAAACATAAGAGGTGGTAATCCCCCGTTTTTGCGCTTCGCTTGGATCTAAATGTTCCAGAATGCTGACCATCCTCCCCCCTTTTTTCAAGACGTCGAGCCCTATTTGAAACGCTTCTTAGCCAAAACAATCAAAAACGACGTCAACGCCATCTTTGGCGCAAGCTTGCAATTGTTTTCTCAAGTCACCCTTATGGTCCAAAGCGATCTGAGCTCCGATTTTTTTGATATAATCGTGTTTTTCAGGGCTTGATGTGGCGATCACTTTGGCTCCGATCGATTGAGCAAATTGGATAGCAAGAGAACCTACGCCGCCACTTCCGCCCAAAATCAAAACCGTTTCCCCTTTTTTGAGATGAGCGTTATCAAATAAAGCCTGCCAAGCTGTCAATCCGCTTAAAGGAACGGCGGCAGACTCAGCTAAAGTAAGCGATGACGGTTTGCAAACAACATGTTTTGCCTCAATCGCCACATATTCGGCGTAAGCTCCCCATTGGACAACAGGTTTTCTAATATATGAATAGATTTGATCTCCCACTTTCAAATTTTTGACAGCTTTGCCTATTTCTACAACCGTTCCCGACACATCCCAACCCAAAATGATAGGAAATACATGAGGAAGACGCTCTTTAAGAAAACCTTCTCGGATCTTCCGATCGACGGGATTAACGCCGGCGTAAGCTACTTGGACAAGAACTTCACTGTCCAAAGCTGAAGGTTTTTGCACTTCTTTCACATGAAGCTTTTCAGGTCCTCCGAACTCATCGATAACAATTGCTTTCACGATCTCCTCAAATATTTTTTAGACGCCCTCTAAGTAGAGAACAATATACTATTAAAACAAAATAAGTTAAAATAGGCTTCTAAAAAAATTTACAACCAAGTAATCACTCATGTCATTTAAAGAACTCGGCCTTTTGAACGAACTGCTAAAAGCTGCAGAGGAAGAAGGTTACACCTCCCCCACCCCCATCCAAAAGCTCGCTATTCCCCTTGTCTTAGAAGGGGGCGATCTCATGGCCGGAGCGCAAACAGGCACAGGGAAAACAGCTGGCTTTACCCTCCCTCTTTTGCAAAGGCTCATACAAAACTCTAAAAATCAAAATAAGGTGAGAGCTCTTATTTTAACGCCAACGCGCGAACTTGCAGCCCAGGTGGGAGAAAATGTAAGCACCTATGGCAAGTACCTGCCCTTAAAATCGACCGTGATTTTTGGAGGGGTCAATATCAATCCTCAGATCAATGCCCTTCGAAAAGGGGTTGAGATCATCATAGCCACTCCCGGCCGCCTCTTGGACCTTATCTCTCAAAAAGCCCTCGATCTCTCATCTGTGGAAATTTTGGTGCTCGACGAAGCAGACCGGATGCTCGACATGGGATTCATTCATGATATCCGTAAAATTTTAGCGATTTTACCCCAAAAGAGACAAAACCTCTTATTTTCCGCAACCTTTTCTCCTGAGATCAAACAGCTGGCAGCCAGTTTTCTCAAATCGCCTAAAACGATCGAAGCAGCTCGCCATAATACTCCCGCAGAGCTCGTCAAGCAGCTTGTCTATCCCGTTGACAACCACCGAAAAAAAGAACTGCTTTCTTTTTTAATTTCTTCCAACAACTGGAAACAAGTGCTCGTATTTGCCCGTACAAAACATGGGTCCAACCGCATCGCGGAGCAACTAAACAAAGAAGGCATCACAGCCGCGGCTATTCATGGCAATAAGAGCCAATCGGCGAGAACAAAAGCCCTCCTGGACTTTAAAACGGGAGCAATCCGGGTCCTTGTAGCTACTGATATCGCTGCGCGCGGACTAGATATCGACCAACTTCCTCATGTCATCAATTTTGAATTGCCAAACGTGCCCGAAGATTACGTCCATCGGATCGGTCGAACAGGGCGCGCAGGCAATGAAGGAGAGGCTATTTCCCTCGTCTGCATCGACGAACATAAATTGCTTCAAGATATCGAACGTTTGCTCAAGAAAAAAATCGCAAGCGCTACCGTTCCAGGATACGAGCCCGATCCTTCAATTGAGGCCCAGCCTATTCCGAATGGGCAAAATCGAAGAGGAGGACACCGTTCTTTTTCTAGAGGCCAGCAGCTTTTTCATGGAAAAGGAGCTGACAGAAATAACCCAAAGGAGCGAAAGCGTCCTTTCTAGTTATTCTTACATACAGAATTGACAGATGGATGGCCCATCTGTTATTCAGTATACTGCATGACCGCACGACATTTACTCTTCTCTTTTTTCTTACTTGTCACAGCTTGGGACGTCCAAGCTTGCACAGGCCTTAAATTAGTGGCTAAAGACGGTTCTATCGTCCATGGAAGAACATTGGAATTCGGGATTCCTCTCGACTCTTCCATTGCTCTTGTACCTCGAGGATACAGATTTGTCGGAACAACTCCGCAAGGCCCAGGCTTGGCTTATACCACAAAATACGCCGCCCTTGGAGCTGTGCTTTTCGATGAGATAGCCATTCTCGACGGAATTAATGAAAAAGGGTTGGCTGTAGGCACCTTCTTTTTCCCAGGTTTTGCGAAATATGCAACCATTAGTAAGAAAAATCAGCACCAAGCCCTTTCCGCCTCCGAATTTCCCCACTGGGTTTTGACGCAATTTACGAGCATTGAAGAAGTCAAAAACGGCTTAAAAAACGTCTTCATTGCGCCGACGTTAGTTGGCGGCTGGGGCAGCGAGCCTCCTCCGTTCCATTACATCGTCTACGATCTGTCAGGAAAATGCCTCGTGATCGAACCTATAAACGGCGAGCTTGCAACCTACGACAATCCCCTCGGCGTACTTACAAATTCACCTACATTTGACTGGCATTTGACCCACCTTCGCAATTTTATTAACCTGCGAGCTGAAAATGCGCCGGCTATCACTATCGATGGGATAACATTCGCACCTTTTGGGCAAGGTTCTGGCTTAGTCGGCCTCCCCGGCGATTTCACTCCCCCGTCACGATTTGTCAGAGCGGCCCTCTTTTCTTCTACAGCTATCCCCTCCGAAAATGCAAAACAAGCAGTTTTACAGGCATTCCATCTGCTCAATCAATTCGACATCCCCGTTGGCAGCGTGCGTTCGGCTGACCAAGGCACTATCCATACTGATTATACTATGGTCACTTGCGTACGCGATCCCAAGAACCTACACTATTATTTCAAAACCTACGAAGATCAAAATATCCGCATGCTAGATCTGTCGTCATTTGATCTCAACGCAAAAACAATCATAATAATGAAAACTTAATGAAGCGAAACTATTCTTGTGGGTTCTA